>CALCUV010000074.1 GCA_937906765.1 uncultured Prevotella sp. | reverse complement strand
CTTCAGAGGAAAGAGAAATGGCTGTTTCGTAACTCCTTTTGATCCTACGCAAGTCAATTTCATGCTAACAGAGGCTAACACATGGCAATATAATTTCTTCGCTCCTCAAGATATCAATACTCACATTGAGATGATGGGCGGATTTAAGGCTTACGACAGAAAACTCAACGAACTCTTCAATTCTTCTTCAGAAATGACAGGCCGCGTACAGTCGGACATCACCGGTCTCATCGGTCAATATGCTCACGGCAACGAACCCTCTCACCACATCCTCTACCTCTATGCCATGTTAGGACATCCCGAGCGCACCTCTGAAATGGTGCATCACGTGTTGAACACGCTCTATGATGACACCCCAGACGGACTTTGCGGTAACGAAGATGTCGGGCAAATGTCAGCGTGGTACGTGCTTGCCTCTCTTGGTCTCTACCAGGTAGAACCCGCCAGTGGGCGTTACTGGATTTCGCAACCCCTGTTCGAGCGCGCCACGCTTAAAGTCCCAGGAGGAACATTCACCATCGAATGTCCAATTCGCCCCGCCAACGCCAATCCTAGCCCACGCATTTTGCTGAATGGAGCGCCCCTCTCCGTGCCCAACATTTCCCATGCTGACATCATCAAGGGCGGAACGCTTACCTTCCAATGGGAAGAGGAATGATAACTGTAACAAATGATATTTGCTTGCTAAAGATATGCATAAAACTAACTCACAAAGATTTTAAATTATTTAAGACTTAGTTTAAATTGTTAGTGAGTTAATTATTTCTATATTAGATTTATTTTCAAATTGAATCATTTGAATAAAAATCAACACAAAATATAGTATGCATAAAATATAGTAAGTAACGGAGTAATAGCAACTATATCATCAAGAAACGCATTTCGCAAGAGAAACGCAACTCAATAAGATGCAACAAAATATTTTTACACGCCCCTTATGGGTATCGGTGTTTGCACTTACTGCCGCTATTTCATGGGGATGGGCCTATCCATTGATAAAATTGGGATTTGAAGAATTTCAGATTCTCCCCGATATGACGGGTAGCAAAATACTCTTTGCTGGACTTCGATTTTTTCTATCAGGAGTTATTCTACTCGCCATCGCACGTGCAACTAAACGCAGTTTTCGCACACATGGTTCGCATAGTTGGAGTTACCTCCTTATTTTCACTTTGTTGAATACAACTTTTCATTATGCCTTCTTCTACATAGGCCTCTCACATAGTGACGGTGCACGTGCAGCTATTCTCAATTCGTTAGGCGTATTCGTGTTGGTACTATTAGCTTGCGCAATATTTCCTAGTGACAAACTGACAAAACGCAAAATATTAGGGTGCTTATTAGGTTTTGTGGGAATTTTAATGCTGAATCTGGGCAGTGCTCAAACGTCAGATTTCTCATTTCTAGGTGATGGAATGATTGTGCTCAATGCACTTTGTTCTGCATTTGCAAGTCTGATGACACGAGGAGTCTGTAAACGCATTGACATTTTTGTTGGTACTGGTTATAGTCTCGGATTGGGAGGGGGAATGCTCATACTTATCGGACTTTACTTAGGAGGCACACTTCCGACTGTTACACTTTGGGGATTAATTATATTATTATTACTGACTATTATTTCCGCCTTAGGATTTGCACTCTATAACAACCTGTTGCGTCACAATCCCATCGGAAAGATAGCCATTTACAATTCGCTAATTCCTGTTGTGGGTGCGCTTACCTCTTGCCTATGCTTAGACGAACCTTTCTATGCCAAGTATGCTATAGCTGTTGTATTGGCAGCGGGAGGTATTTACATTATCAACAAAGGAAAATGACGGAAACCAACAATGTTTGATTCACGTCCCTTCGTATGAAAAATAACTTTTCAGCGTAACTTCTTGAGAGTTTCCCAAATAAAATGCTAAATTTGCATTCATGATTGAAATGCACCTCCTCGACATATCGGATATATGGCGTGAATTTAGTTCGACCCTGCAATTAGTGCTCAAAGGCCTGATTGTGGGTATTGTTATTTCTGCTCCTATGGGCCCTGTGGGCATTCTTTGCATTCAACGGACGATGAAGAAGGGGCGCATTTATGGTATTGCCACTGGAGCGGGGGCGGCGCTGAGCGACTTTTTCTATGCGCTGATGACGGGACTGGGCATGTCGTTTGTCATTGACTTTATTGAGCAGGGACAAACGCTCTTTTGGTTAAAGGTGATTGGTAGCGCCATGCTCCTTGCCTTTGGCATCCACACTTACCTGCAAGACCCGCGCCGAGGCATGCGCACGCAGATAAAGCGCAAGGGGACTTTGTTTTACAACTTTATCTCTGGATTTGGACTTACCATTAGCAATCCGCTCATCGTGTTCCTCTTCATTGCCCTCTTCAATATGTTGACGTTTGTCATTCCCGACAATATATTGGGGCAGACCCTTGGGTACCTCTCGATTATCGCTGGCGCCATGTTGTGGTGGTTAGGTTTGACGTATATCATCACAAAGATGAAGAACAATTTTGGCGAAAGGGGCATCCTCTATCTCAACAGGACTATCGGAATTACAGTCATCTGTGTGAGCATTGTGTATGCCACAATGACACTTTGCAACCTTTATTAACGAGGAACGGTGAAAAGGGGGGAATGGTTAACGTTTAAAGTTTAACGTTTAAAGACCATGCGGAGTGACAGCACTGCGCCAGCCTCTTCGTTTAAAGTTTAACGATGAACGTTTAACGTTTAAAGACCATGCGGAGTGATTGCACCGCGCCAGCCTATTCGTTAAACGTTCATCGTTAATCGTTCATCGTTAATCGTTCACCCTTAACCGTTCACCCTTAACCTTTCCCCTTTCATAATGATTAGAATCCTTACTTCACTACTGCTTTTTACATTTGCGCACATTTCGCTTTTGGCCGTGCAGACAACAAAGGCAGACAGTTTATACGGCCTCCAAGAATATCAGGAGGCTGGGCGCGCTTATGAAGACCAACTTGCGGAGGGCATTCATGCGGAGATTTTTTTCAACCTGGGTAATTGCTATTATTACATGGATGACACGCCACGCGCCATCCTCAATTATATGAAGGCGCTGAAAATGGAGCCTGGACACGCTGAAGCACAAGAGAACTTGCAACTTTGCTTAGAGAAAGCGGGGATAACAACTTCGGAGGGCGAAGAACTGTTTTATACAACAATGACCAAGTCCCTCTTGCGAAGCAAAAATGCAAATGAATGGGGAAGGCTAGGAATCGGGGCATTTGCCGTGTTCGTAATTTTCATTACGCTTTACCTGCTCCTGCGCCGACCACTTTACAAAAAGGTGACCTTCTTTATTGCCCTCATCTCGCTTTTGGGCACCGTCGTGTTTAATATTTTTGCATTTATCGGCAAGCAACGCTTTATGGAAGTGGAACACGTGGTGAGTCTGTCTGCATCGCCCATATATGAAACGGCATCAACCTCTGCGGAAGTGATGAGCGAGGTGCCAGCAGGAAGTGTTCTTAAACTCAATGACGCCCTTGATGAGGAGTGGGTGAACGTCACGCTTACAGACGGAAAAGAGGGTTGGTGTGAACGACAGAAAGTGGGGTTCGTTTCGCTTGAAGAAATGGCGCAATAACGATGTTTAAATTGTGACTTATGTTAGAATTCATAACCAACATAGACACATGGCTCACGTTGCTCCTTAACGGGAGCGACAGCGTGATGCTTGACACGATTGCTATGACAGCAACGAAGACGAGCACTTGGATTCCGCTTGGAATCGTGTTGCTTTATGTGCTCATAAGAATGAAGAATTGGAAAAATGCGTTGCTCGTTATCCTGTGCGTTGCCATAGCGATTACGCTGGCAGACCAAATGGCGAGTGGCATTTTCAAACCCCTTGTTGCACGACTTCGACCTTCTCATAATCCTGAATTGCAGGGAGTGATAGATATTGTTGGCGATTACAGAGGTGGAAGATATGGATTCTTCAGTAGTCATGCAGCAAACACTTGCGCCGTGGCAGTGTTCCTGTCCCTATTGTTCCGAAAGAGAATTTTTACGATTGCCATCTGTTCTTGGGCAATGGTCAATTCGTGGACGCGATTATATTTGGGCGTTCATTACGTGGGCGACATTATGGTGGGGTTGATTTGGGGAGCATTGGTGGGATGGATAGTTTTTCGCCTATATCGCTTCTTGACACTCAAGGTAAAATTAGAGGGAGTGGAACTTCTCTACACCGAAAAGCGCGCTTTCCTACTCGCCGAAGCGATAGCGCTAACCTATGCGGCAATTATTATTTATGCCATCTGTAAGACAATATTATAAGTAACGTTTCGTTTTTAAGTCGGATACACATCTCCAACGATAAAAATCAAACGAACCCACCCCATCTCTATGCTACAATCCCTGAATGTCAGACTTTGGACGAGCCTGCTTATGATTCTCATGGCATGCGCCACAATGAAGGGTCAAAGTCGCGTAAAAATATTTGGAACCGTAAAGAACACGAGCGGTGAACCCATTGAATTGGCAAACGTTAGGGTTCCATCACAAAACACCGGTTGCATAACGAGTTTACAAGGTGAATACAGTTTCTACTGCATGTCTGCCGACACCGTAGAAGTTGTATTCACCATGATTGGTTATGAGGGGCGCAAGCGCATTCTCAGTTCCCCAAAAGACAGTGTCAGACTTGACGTTGTGCTCCCTAATTATGATGATTTCTTAGGCACAGCAGTTGTGACAGGGCAACGTATACAATTAGGAACAACACAACGCGTCACCCCTGTGGATGGAAAGTTTTTACCTTCAACAACGGGAAATACCGTTGAAGAATTGATTGCAACTCAAGCAGGGGTAAGCACCCACAACGAACTCTCCTCACAATACAACGTCAGAGGTGGGTCGTTTGACGAAAACGTGGTGTATCTTAATGGCATAGAGGTTTATCGCCCCATGTTAATTCGTTCTGGTCAACAAGAAGGACTCTCCATTATCAACAACGATATGGTAGAGAAAATTTCCTTCTCAAGCGGTGGGTTTGAAGCACGCTACGGAGATAAGATGTCGTCCGTGCTCGACATCACTTACCGTCGCCCAGAAAAGTTTGAGGCAAAGGTTAATGCCTCTATGTTAGGTGGTGGCACATACATTGGATGGGGAAATAAGAAACTTAGTGCAATGGCGTCAATTCGCTATAAAACAACGCGCTACCTCCTATCCTCAACCGACACAGACGGAGAGTATCGTCCACACTTCATGGACTATCAAACGTATATCAGTTGGCAACCTTCACAAAAATGGACTTTTGACATTTTAGGAAACATTTCCGACAATACCTACCGCTTTGAACCCGAAGACCGTGAAACTAACTTTGGTACGATGGAAGCGGCAAAACAATTTAAAGTCTATTTTGACGGACAAGAAAAGGATTACTTCCGCACCTATTTCGTTGCCTCAACCATAACACATCATTTCTCGCCAGAAACATTTCTTGCAGCCAACTATTCACGCTTTCTCACAAAGGAGCAAGAAACTTACGACATACAGGGCGAATATTGGTTAAACGAAGCAACGACACAAGAGCAACTTGGCGTTGGAACCTATATGGAGCATGCGCGTAATTACCTACAAGCAGAAGTAAACAACATGGGACTTGCCTTCAGAACAAAAATTACGGGGCACACCCTGCAAGCAGGAATTAATTGGCAAACAACGCAAATCAAGGAAAATTCTAGAGAATGGGAAATGCGAGATTCAATGGGGTATTCCCTACCCTACGACCCAGAGAAACTCCAACTCATCTATAGTTTAAAATCAAAAAACGAATTGTCATCCAACCGATTTGAAGGTTATCTTCAAGACACATGGCGATTTAAAACTGGACTCGGACTCTTTAACCTTACTTACGGACTACGACTCACACATTGGGATTGGAACGGCGAAACACTTGTTTCACCACGTGCGTCAATCGGACTCTTACCCAATAATGATAAACTGACCCTTCGCTTTGCAACGGGTGTTTATTATCAAGCCCCCTTCTACAAAGAACTGCGAGATACGTCTATCGTTAACGGCATTGCTACGGCATTGTTAAATAAAGACATTAAGTCGCAAAAGAGTGTGCATTTCGTCCTCGGTGGGGATTATACCTTCCGCATGTTCAACCGCCCCTTCAAATTTACAACCGAAGCATATTACAAGTCGCTCTCAAACTTAATACCCTATACGGTTGACAACGTCAGAGTGGTTTACTACGGACGAAATATGTCAAAGGGATATGCAGCTGGGATTGACTTTAAACTCTTTGGAGAATTTGTTCCAGGAACCGATTCGTGGATTACCTTCTCATTAATGAAGACAGAAGAAAAATTAAACGGTGTGTGGATTCCTCGACCAACCGACCAACGGTATAATCTTTCACTTCATTTCACGGATTATTTTCCTGGTTCCGACAGATGGCGCCTTATTCTGAAAGCAGCAATGGCTGACGGATTGCCATTTGGACCTTCACACTCACAACGCGAAAAGCATGTTTTCCGAGCGCCTGCTTACAAGCGAGTAGATATGGGACTCTCATATTGCCTCTTCAACAACGAAGACTATCTCATGAGTTACCCTCGCCTAAAGTGGATAAAAAATGCATGGATAGGACTTGACGCACTCAATCTGCTAGGCATCAATAACGTAAATTCATATTATTGGATTACAGACATTACCAACACTCGCTATGCTGTGCCCAATTATTTAACAGGGCGACAATTCAGCATCCGTTTAAGCGTTGAATTATAGCGGAAACATTTTGATTTTCAAACTTTAATATTTAGAACCCATTTAGACGAATGAGTGTAGAATTACAATTAAATAAACCTGCAAGAATGGAATGGTTAGACGCAATGAGAGGTTTTACCATGATTCTTGTGGTTGCTCACCATGTATCTACCGATTGCTTCGGACAAGACATCAAACAATCAGCCGCACTATCCTTCTTAGTGCTCTTCCGAATGCCATTATTTTTCTTCGTTTCGGGATTCTTAGCCTACAGCAGCAAAGTGGAATGGACATTGCGCACCCTTGGTCAAAATTTACTCAAAAAATGTAAGGTGCAACTCATTCCTACTGTCGTTTTCCTTGCTGTTTTTCTATCTCTAATGCGCCCCGACTTTATGAAGGGGCTTGAAGCAGCACTTGCGTCTCCCACAAAGTCAGGATATTGGTTTACTTGGGCACTCTTGCTCATGTTTATCATCTATTACGTTTTTGCTTATTTAGAAAGCAAACTCCCTAAGAAAACACTCATCCCCATCCTCTTGTTATGGACGGGTGCAACAGTGGTATATGCAACAATCTATATGCCGTCATGGTTCACGTATCACAAGGATCCTTTCTTCAGTTATACGAGTTTGATTCAGGTGATGACGTATTTCCACTTCTTCCTCTTCGGCACAATTGTACGCCGATATTGGCAATATGTGGAACGCCTTTTTGACACAAAGTGGTTTTATACCATAGTTGTCATTTTGGCATTTATCTGTGCAGTTGATTATCTAAAGTGGCATACACTTCGTTTGCAATGGGCAAATCTTCCGAGAACATTAGCGATGTACTCTTTGGTTCTCATCGTAGTCATGTTCTTCCGCCACTATAAGGAGTGGTTTACGAAGAAGACCATAGTTGGTAAATGTCTGCAATACATTGGAACTCGCACACTCGACGTTTACCTCTTGCACTTCTTATTCCTACCCAACGCAAAGATGATTGGCACCTTCTTCTCCGAAAACCGTAGAAACTTCGCATTCGACATAACGTTTTCAGTTATCGTAGGATTGCTCGTTATTGGATTTTGCTTAATAACGTCAAACATATTGCGTGTTAGTCCAATCTTCCGAAAATACCTATTTGGACGACCTTAAATATTAATCTCCCCCAACATTCTTCAAATGAAAAACATCGCAATAATTCTTGCAGGAGGATCTGGACGTCGCATGGGAGGCGCACTCCCCAAGCAATTTCTGGAAGTAAATAACCGCACAATACTTGAATATACAATTGACAATTTTGAACGTGCAGAGTGCATTGATGAAATTGCTATTGTTACACATCCCGATTATGTGGATAAGATGCAACAAATCATTTCATCTAATCCATGGAAAAAAGTAGCGCGAATCCTTCTTGGGGGTAAAGAGCGCACCGACTCCACACTTTCGGCATTGCGTGCATATACCAATGAAGACGACAGATTACTTATTCACGATGGTGTGCGCCCTATGGTGTCACAACAAATTATACAGAATGTCTGTTCCACACTTTCCGAATATGACGTTGTAAACCTTGCCGTTCCTGCTGTTGACACAATTATTGAAGTTAAAGATGTCGATAATCCTATATATGATTTAATCGGAGAATTGTGTTAATATTATAGAAGAA
>CALCUV010000073.1 GCA_937906765.1 uncultured Prevotella sp. | reverse complement strand
GCTAAAGGCGGTACTCCCCCTATCTTAAGGGGAGAACGTAGATAGATAATCCCGTTAGAAAATCAGTTGAACAATCATTGGAGAATACCGATAGCAAACACAGGAGAATACGTTCCGCATGGTTCTCTCCCCTTAAGATAGGGGGAGTACCTCCGAAGGAGGGGAGGGGGTATGATTATATTCTCTCGGTTATCTTTTTGTATTTTCTTAATTTCCCTTAAGATAGGGGGAGTACCTCCGAAGGAGGGGAGGGGGTATGATACTATTTTTCGGCGTTCTCTCAGTGTCAATATTCTTTGAGACTTAGGAAAAACAAAGTCTTAAAGAGTTTTTCTTAAGTACCCAAATAATTTTAATTATTACTTGTTTCGTTTTAAGGGAAAATAATTGTTGATTTTTAGAGCGTTATGAAGTGGTGAGTGAGACGCAGAGATGTGCGCATGAAGAAGGATTTAACAATTTCTTAACCGGGTTTGTTGGATAGTTAAGTTATGTTAGGCGTAACTTTGCACTCGAGAAAAAAGGTGAAGTGTGAAACGGAGTCCTCGAAACGACTTTGAACAGGTTAAGCGACTTACTCCCAAACCATCTTGTCTGCTTCAACCTTCCAAACACGACTACAACTAAAATTTATTTATACTTTCAGTTATGGATTGGATTTTCTTAGGGATGATTATCTTCCTGTTCGGTCTCGCCATTTTCGACCTTTGGGTGGGCGTTTCGAACGATGCCGTAAACTTCCTCAATGGTGCTGTTGGGGCAAAGGCGGCAAGTTTTAAAACAGTTATCGCTATTGCGGCGGTAGGTGTATTCTTCGGGTGCGTCTTAAGCGACGGCATGATGGACATTGCCCGTCATGGCATCTTTACACCCACACATTTCTCCTTTAACGAGGTAATGTTGATTTACATGGCGGTAATGGTGACCGACATTGTGCTTCTCGACATGTTTAATTCCTTTGGGATGCCCACGTCAACCACCGTTTCACTCGTGTTTGAAATGCTCGGTGCAGCCTTTGCCTTTACGTTGATTAAGGTTCTGGGCGACACGGGATTGAGTTTTGAAGAATGCATCAACTCTGCCAAGGCGGTGCAGGTGATTATGGGTATCTTCTTCTCCGTGCCCATTGCCTTCGTGTTTGGTGCGTTAGTGCAATACATCTCCCGCATCATCTTCTCGTTTAATCTCAAGAAGGGACTCGGACTTAAGATTGGACTGTTCGGAGGTTTGGCTATCACGTCCATCATTTACTTTATGCTCTTCAAGGGATTGAAGCACCTTTCATTCATGACCGATGACGTTATGGCATATATCAATGACAACGTGCTTCTTATCTTGGGTTGCTGTTTGGTTGTGTTTACCGTGTTGTCACAAGTGTTACATTGGTTGAAGGTAAACGTATTCCGCGTGGTAGTATTGGTGGGCACCTTCGCCCTTGCCACAGCCTTTGCGGGGAATGACTTGGTAAACTTCATCGGTGTGCCTTTGGCAGGAATGTCAGCCTTTCAGGATTTCTCTGCTCAGGCAGGAGCAAATCCCGATACTTACATGATGACTTCACTTATGGAGTCAGCGTCAACTCCCTTTATCTTCCTGTTCTCTGCAGGGGTAATTATGGTTGTTGCTTTGGCAACCTCGAAGAAGGCACACACAGTGTTGAAGACCTCTATCGACCTTTCGCGCAAGAATGAGGGTGATGAAATGTTTGGTTCCTCAAAGGCAGCGCGCAGCTTGGTGCGCTGGGGGAATTCTGTGGGTCAGACGGTGACAAAGGTGATTCCCGACACAGTGCTTCGCGCTATTGACCGCCGCTTTGTCGTGCCTGCTGAAACACAAGATAATACCGTTGCTTACGACTTGCTTCGCGCTTCGGTGAATCTCGTAATGGCGTCGTTGCTTATCGCTCTTGGTACGTCCTTGAAGTTACCCCTTTCAACGACATTCGTAACCTTTATGGTGGCAATGGGTACGAGTCTTGCCGACCGTGCTTGGACGCGTGAAAGTGCGGTGTTCCGCATCACGGGAGTCTTGACCGTTATCGGCGGTTGGTTTATTACGGCGGGCGCAGCCTTTGCGGCATGTTCCGTAGTGGCAGCGTTGATGTATTATGGCGGACCCATCGTAATGTTGCTCTTGATTGCGGGATGTCTTTACTGCTTGATTAGTAGCGGTAAGAGTCTTGGGGGTAAGTCGAAGGAAATGCGAGAAGGCGACATCTTGTTCCAGGAAATTCTTCAGACAAACGACCAGCAAGCTGTGCTTCCCATGCTTCAGCGCCACATTGGTATTTGCTCGGCAGAACTTTTGGAACGCTACAAGGACTGCTTGAAGGACACGACAGAGGGACTCTTTACGGAAAATCTGCGCGGGCTTCGCAAGACTTCGCATGTCCTTGGTCTCATGAAGAGAGAGATTAAGAACTTGCGCCGTCGTGAAACGATTTGCTTGCGCCGTACGGAACCCACTCTCGCAGTGCGTCTCTCTACAGACTTCCACCTTGTGCACAATTCGTTGCGTCAGATTCTCTACGGTTTACTGCGCCTCACGGAACCCGCACTTGACCACGTGGATAACAACTTTACGCCCATCAGCAAGAAGGAACGCGAACGCTATCTCGGATTACGCCAACGCACGGAAGAGGCTATGCAACAAGTGGCAGACAACTTGCGCACCCTTCGTTTCGCAGGCAATGACAAGATGCGCGCAGTCTTTGAAACAATTCGCGAAGACCTCCGCACCTTCCGCCATGAAGTGCTCGTAGATATGCAAGCAGAAGAGGCAAATCTCTCTACGCTCACCCTCCTTCTCCATGTGATTCAGGAAACTGAGCAAATCTGTGCGGAAATGACCGACTTTGCTCACTACACTGTAAGATTAGAGCAGATGGAAAATATTTAAGTCACACGTCAGTGTGAAACCTGACTAAAAGCGAAAGGGGAATCCGTTCTCCTTTCGCTTTTTCGTATTCAAAATAGTCAATGGGAAACGCTCGTGTTATTCGTAGAAAGAGGCGTGTTTCATCCCCCTAAAACAATAAGTAACTTTGCGCTCCGAAAGATACTAATTCGGGCGACAAAGCGTAATATTGTTTTTAGAATTTGTAATTTTGTCTTCTGAATGTGTGAAAATGTAGTGAAATCGAGAGTTATGCCTTTGCATAAAGCAAAAAAAGCATTCAGCAAGGAGGAAAAGGGGGAGGGAATGTTGCTCAACTATCCGATTTCGTGTAACTTTGCAGTCAATGAGAAAAATGTATATTTGGCTTATTGGTTTCATGTCGCTCATCGTGGTGGAATGCTTTGCACAGACAAAGTGGACGCCCGAGACATTACCGATGGTGCATCTGCAAGATTCCACACGCTATGTCTGCAATCCCGATGGCGTGTTGTCCGTTGAAGCACAACGTGAGGTAGATGCCTTATTGCTCGCTCTGGAACAGACGAAGGGTGTAGAGACCGTGGTAGTCGTGGTCAAGAGCATTGAGGGCGACGACCCTTATGAGTTTGGCATGCAACTATCGCGGAAGTATGGCATCGGAAGCAAGGAACAAAATTCCGGGCTTATCGTAATTCTTTGCACAGAAGACCGCAGTTATCAAATTTTGACGGGGCGCGGATTGGAAGGAACTCTTCCCGACGCCATCTGTAGGCGCGTGCAAGACCAAGTGATGGTTCCATTGTTGAAACAGGAATTTTGGGACTCCGCCATTACGGAGACCATGAAAACTCTGGACGGCATCATTCGTCAAGACCCTGAGTTGATGCGTGCGTATGCTGAAGAAGATGTTGACCCCTTAGTGCTTGTGGCAATCATCGCCTTTATGTTGCTCTTTGTGTATAGCATCTATAAGGCTGTTGAACTCGCAAATACGCGCATCTGTCCCAAGTGTCAGCAAAAGACGCTGGTGAAAACAAAAACATCCCTTGTGCGCGTCAAGAGCAGTTACTACGCACGCACCAAGTGGCGTTGCAAGAAATGCGGACACGAAGAACAGCATGACGAACCCACAAACAATCCCAACGCAGGCGGAATGCGTGGCGTTCCTCCCATAATCTTCCCCTTCGGAGGCAGTCGTGGTGGCGGCTTTGGCGGAGGTGGTTTTGGCGGAGGCAGTTTCGGTGGCGGTAGTTTTGGTGGCGGTGGTTCCGGAGGCAGATTTTAATGAGAAGGTTTGAAGGTCGCTTCGCTTCAAGGTTATTAGGTGTTAAGGACTGTGCAGCATGCATCTCACGTCTTAATCTC
>CALCUV010000072.1 GCA_937906765.1 uncultured Prevotella sp. | reverse complement strand
CTCACCACTACGTGGTCCCCTCCCCCTATAAACAGGGGGAGAGCGCCATCCGGTTCACTTTAACCTTCAACCGTTTCCCAAAATATGACTACCTTCTTCAAAATCCTCCTCTGCACTATCTGTTGCAGTCCCCTTTTTTCCTCACTTGCCGTGGCGCATCCCTCTGTGTCAACAGCGAAAGTCCTTGCCCGTACCGAAGCGAAGCCTAAGGTGGGTTTCTCTTTCGACCATTTGGCGGGCAACAAGAAAGTGCAGCGCACATTTGTCTCTGGCGAAATGCTTTCTATCGCTCGCGAGCAACTCCTGAAAAACGACCGCTGGGAGTTTAAGCATGTTGTTGACCGCTTGACCAGTGTCTTGGCGTTGCACACGCACAGCCGTTCTACGACAGCCACTATCCGTAGCAACTACGAAGCTGTCTCTGCGCTGAAAGACTATGAATTGCTCATGCAACTCAGTGCTAACAACGTCGAAATCATGGTCTTTGGCATCCGTGGCAAAGGGCGTAAGCTGAAAGAGTTGCTCATTTTCCGCTTCCGCGATGATTATTGCTCGCGTGTCGTACAACTGACGGGCGAACTCACTACCGACGACATCGGCAACATTATTAAACTTAACAAAAAGCTTTAACTCACTATGCCTCTCTCTTTACGCACCCTCGGCTGCACACTTGCTTGCTGCCTCCTCTCACTTTCCAGTTCCGCTCAGGGCGTAGCGTTGAAATCGGGTGAGTGTTACGAAATCCGATGCGTCGAACTCCCCACAAGCGCAGTCATTCCCACCCCATCGTCTCCCTTGGAGTTGTCCCACAACGGCACACCCGGACAAAAGTCTGCCCTTTGGCGCATCACGAAGTTGGACAACGGTAATTATACCATTCAGCACGCCGAGACGGGGCGCTACATGACCTACGACGGGATTCGCACCGCCACGCGCCGCTATATGACGCTTACGGATAAGCCTAACGGAACGGCCTCTGAATGGAGCATTTACCCCGGGTCGTCTCACATCATCATCTCTAATTGGAACAGCCAACAGTTGCTTAACGTACGTATTGGCACGCACATCGTAGGCCTTTACAACAACACCTCAAAGAGTGCCACGAGCAACGAACGCTTTGCGCTTTACACCAAGAAGGGCGAGCAGGTTTCTTCCATTGACGGACACCCCGTAGTGTTTAAGCCCGTGGAAAATCCCGTTCTGACACGACAGCGCACCTCAAGCGGCAACCGCTATTACGTCTCCAACGTCCAAACCCTCCGCTTCACGCTCGACGGTAAGTCTCCCGTTTACGACAAGCGCACCAACACGTACCTCTTCCCCCTTCCCGAAGGACTGATGGGCAAGGAAGTGACGCTACAATTCGCTTGCGCCACCTTCCCCGACGCCCGAATCTTTGTCAATGGGAACCCCACTTCCAGCAAAGGCACCCTCGCGCTCGGCAAAGTGGAAGGTACGCAGACCTATCGCCTTGCTTTCGCCACGGAGACCGATACCCTCGCCCGCGCAACCCTTCAATTCACCTACATGCCCATCCTGGAAATCACGGCAAGTGGATTTTCCAAACAGCAGTGGGGCACGGGAAGCATCATCGTTCACGACGCGACCCTCAAGACCGACTCCGCCTATGCCCTGCAAGTAAGAAATCGTGGCGACTTTACTTCGCGTTACAACAAGCGCTCAATGGGCATCAAACTCAAGGGCGCTGACGGCAAGAAAATCAATCGCTCGCTTCTGGGTTTGCGCACGGATAACTACTGGGTGCTTAACGCCATGACCGTTGACCCTTCCCGCATGCGCGGTCGCATAATTATGGACCTTTGGGCGGACTTTGCCGAGGCGCCTTACTTTTCTAATTACGTGAAGGACGCCCCCAGCGTTTCGCGAGGCAGACTCGTTGAAGTGTTCCTCAATGGCAGTTACCACGGAGTCTATGACCTGTGCGAGCGCATCGACCGCAAGCAGTGCGGACTCGCTAAGGGCAACGACATTGTCCCTGGTGGCATGCTCTATAAGGCAGACCAGTGGAGCAGTGCCACACAATTTGCTTCCGCTCTGGGTTCGTGGCACGGTTCCTCCTCACCCTCCGAGCGCCAAGAGGAATGGAGCGGGTGGCAAATCAAATATCCCACACCTTCGGCAAAGAAAAATGCCAAGTGGCAACCTCTTGTTGATGCCATTCAGGCGGTAAGCAACTCCTCCGACACGGAATTCTGCCAACGCATCGGCACCCTTTTCGACCTACCCGCCGTGCGCGACTATTACTTGCTCATCGAACTCATTTTTGCTACCGACAATTCCGCAAAAAACATGTATTGGGCAATCCAGGATTACCAACGCGACGCGCGCCTTACGCCCATTCCCTGGGATATGGACGGTACGCTCGGGCGCAACTATGCAGGAAGTGACCACACGAGTAATGCCACACGGGATTACCGCGACTTCCTCCGTCGTGAAGGGCATCAAAACGCCCTCTTTGAACGACTCTACAAACTCAATCCGAACGATTGGAACGCCCAAATGGCAAAGCGCTACCGCCAACTCCGTCGCACGCATTTCAATCCCCAACGCCTCAGCGAGCGCATCACTTCCCTCCTCCACCTCATGGAGCAAAGTGGCGCCCATATCCGTGAAGCCCAGCGCTGGAACAATGCCAACGGACTGCGCATCAACATCCCGCAAGAGGCGGAGTTCATCAAAGCCTGGATAACCCGACGCATTGCGTATTTGGATACACAATATAATATGTAGCCCACTTCTTTGTCTCCCCATTTTGGGGTACCTCAAACGAATAATACAGAAGTGCATTCTCTTTTTTCATCATACCCCCTCCCCTCCTACGGAGGTACTCCCCCTATCTTTGAACTGTCCCCAAAAAGTTGGACAGTTAAAATATTACCCAGTCTGGTAGAGTTC
>CALCUV010000071.1 GCA_937906765.1 uncultured Prevotella sp. | reverse complement strand
GAACTTCTGGTTCATGCAATTTACCAAATTCTTCCTCTTCAAATACAGATATTAGTTCTTGTTTATAGCTGTCTATAACATCTTGGGTTACTTTTACCAAAGTTTTCCCACAATTAGGATTCCCCACCAACGCCACACGTAGCGTATGCCCTTTCAAGTCTGCCATTTGGTGCATACGTTGCTCCAACTCGGTCTTTTCTTGCTCAGATGGCGTAAGGGCAGAAAGTTGCTCTTTATTTGTTGCGTGCAACGATGCCTCAACGTCCTCTTTACTGATAACTTCAACCAATGCTGCTTCTTCGCGACGGAGTGAAATCTTATACCCCATGAGTTCGTATTCAATAGGGTCGCGCAAGGGGGCATTAAGCACAACTTTTATTTCCTTCCCCTTGATAAACCCCATCTCTACGATGCGTTTACGAAAACCGCCATGACCACCTACTTTGGCAATCACGGCAATTTCTCCTGTATGTAAGTCGGATAGTTTCATGTTTTCTTGTTCAAAGAAAGAAACGAGCAGACTTGGAGGTTCCATCGGGTCTGCTCGTTATCTTTCAAGGACTTTTAGTTGATATCTATAAGATAAGAGAGTTTCGCAATTATGGCTCCATGGTTAGAGCGCGAGAACACGTCTTTCTTAGAATTTCCAAACACGTCAGACAAACCGTAATAGTAGCGACCTTCCAAAAGGAAATGTCCCGCTTTTGTGTTTAACTCTACACCGACACCTCCCGTAATGCCATAGTCAAACTTATGTTTCACGGGGAGGTCGTATTGCGCATACATATTATTAGGTCTGTCAGGTTTTCCTGAAGCATTAAGCGTCCACTGATTGCTAAACTCTTTGCTCTCTGCAATGCAATAACCAATTTGTGGACCTACGAGAAAAAAGAATTGCGCACCCTTATCCTCCTTACCCCATGCCAAACGTGCAAGGAAAGGCAATTGTAAGTAGTCTAAGTTGGATTTAAACGTGTCTGGCAAAGGATTGGAGTTGCTATCTAAAACGTCCTCTGTCCAACCTAATCGTGTGTAATTCAACTCTACTTGCAAGGCACAATAAGCCGACAAAAACTTTTCGCTCGTATATCTAAACGTCAACCCTACAGTTGGCGCGGTGTGGAACTTCTGTGTAATAATGGGGTCAAATCCCATTTTATTCATCGATGCACCCACACTCACCCCCAAGCACATGTCATTGCGATAATCCCCAATCTGTGCCTGAGTCGTGAACGTTGCTAACGCCATGAAGAGCGCAAAAACAATGGATTTTAGTTTCATTATTCAATAATATCGGGAGTACTGCTTGAACCAAAACGGAGGAACATCATGCTGGCATTCACATAACCGCCATACCCTAGTTTCTGGAATTTTAAGATTGATTGTAAGTAGTTGATGTCTTTACCTGTCGCGTCTTTCAACGAATTTTCCCTCTGTGCGTTAAAGAGGTAAAGTCCTGTGTCATAACCGAGTTCTCCCATTCGGGGATGTAACTGCAGGGGATAATGTTTAAACCACTGATGATAAGCTTCTTCAAACGCAATTACTTGCTTGCTGTGCGCATTGTAATAATCTTGCGAAAGAATGTGTGTGTCAAGCAAACCGAGCAACTTATAATGCTCCATCGTGAAGGTCTGCCATGCATTATGCCCAACAACAGAAATACTATGCGTCGTAGCGTCGTTTGTGTATTCACGAACCTTATTTAAGATGCTCAACACATTTTCCTGATTGCTTCCGTCAAGCACAATCACATTGGATTGATTGGGATGCAAGGCGTTCAACAAGTCTTGCTGTGTGAAGTTGGAAGAAAGGGTCTTCACCTCACGCCCCTTGTTCTTCAAGTTGCTCACCCAGTGATTAACAACTTCAGCGTCCGTCGCATCTTTTGTCTTGATAACCACACATCTTTTCTTGCCAAAAAGCGAATCAAACAACCTCCAACTCAATTCTTGAACTACCGCCGTTGGCGCATTCAGCAAATGTATATTGGAATTTGTTTCCACCTCCTTCACCTTTGAAGAGAAAGGCACAATCAACTGAACGCTCAAACTTTTTGCCACCTCAGCCATCGCACTAAAATGCTGAGGATACAAAGGTCCGACAATCGCACTGGGCTTTATTTCTATAAGAGCGTTCACCACCTCACTTACACCCTGCTTTACCCCAGGTTCGTCAATCGCAACGACTTTAACCACACGTCCATTCTCACGCTCTTTATCAGCCGCCATCAACAAACCGCGATAAAACTCCAAACTGCGTTCGCCTTCCTTTCCAGCTGTGGTTAAAGGCAGAACAACTGCCACACAGAAGGTATCTTGTGAAACCACCGACACAGAGCGATTGGTCTTACGCTCAGGAATGTTCACCAAATACCCTTTCTTAATCTTCTTATTGGGTTTTGACGACATTTCTGGATTCACAGATAGCAAATCTGCAATCGTCACACCATACTTTTCTGACAAACTATGTAACGTTTCCCCCTTCACAGCTTGATGCACACTCTGAATGCGGGTTTGAGCAATAAGTGAAGTCGCAAAAACTGTTAAAAATAGGAGTAAAATCGTGCGAATATACTGCATAATTATAGTGGTTTGGTATTTTATTCCTAGCAAAGGTAAGCATTTATAAAAGAAAACCGTACTTTTGAAGTCAAAAAACAACAACGAATCTCTTTTATACTTTCATTTTTAAACCATAAACGAATTTTTGCCCCTATGAATATGCCAAAATCACTGCTTGCGCTCCTTCTTTGTTGCTTCATAATCCCACCGACTTTCTCACAAAGCAAAAAGAAAAAGACAACAAAAGTCGATCCTCTCGAGATCATCAACAATCATGTCGTGGCAGGCGATTATCCTCAAGCGCTTGAACGCATACAAGAGGAATTAACAAAGCAACGAAAATTAAGACGTCCCACCTGCGACATTGACGCTTTAGACTCATTAGCCAATGTCCTCAGAAACGCAGAGGCTAACATCAGAAGCACACAGCAAGTGGTCTTCATCGACAGCATTATCCTCCCGAAGGACAAAGCGCTCCAGCAACTTTCCCTTAACCCTGAAATGGGGAAAATCTGCTCGGCCACAACCTTGCAAAAACTCATCCATCTCAAGATTGATTCTTTAGGTGAAGCCGCCTACCTTAACGCGTTGGGCGACAATGCGTTTTTACCCGTTACTCACAACGGAGTAAGAACCCTCTCACGCACCATGAAAACGGGCAGACAGTGGTCGCAACCCGAACCTCTTGAAATCAAAGAAGCTTATACAAAATTACCACCTTTGAGAGTTGCATTGTATCTCGCTCTTTTT
>CALCUV010000070.1 GCA_937906765.1 uncultured Prevotella sp. | reverse complement strand
AGCCCCCAGACGCGATCTACTGCGACAGGTACAAACACCCCAAGGTTTCAAGCGGGAAACTTTGGCATTAGCATACGAAAAAGCTCTCGCAGACCCTGATTTCATGGCAACAGACGACTGCGGGGTAGTATTTAAATACCACCCCGCAAGTCCGATAAAAATCGTAAAAGGAGAAACGTCCAATATTAAAATTACTTATAAAGAAGATTTAGAGATACTTAAGAAGCATCTAAATACTAATTGTTAGAAAAGAAATACATATGTGGTTAGAGAAAAGGCAACTACGAGCGTGAATTTACCGATCTAAGGCAATATTATTCTCTAACAAAACCTTCACCATCCCATTTATAACGTATGGTTTTAAGGTTCTTAGTTATAATTGCAGACTCTTCTCTTGATAATCGCTTCGTGGACAACTGACATTCAAAAGTCTTATCTTCACAAATATACTTAATTCTAACAGGGAGCATCTCAATCTTACTCAATATTGATTCTTCAACGATGTTTGAGCATACAAATTCACGTGAAGCAGGTATTGGGAACGTTAATGCTATATGCTCTCCAGTAAGAGTATATGCATGAAATATGCTTTGCTCAATGGGCGATGTAATTGTAGAAATCATCCCAACTATGGTATCGCCTGTAATGCCAGATAGGAATAGAATATCCAATTCACTTACGGATGTCATTGATAAGTGCATGTAATCCTCTGTCTTCAGCGTCAATTCTGTCTTTCCACCATAACAATTTTCTACACGAGCCGCCATACCGCAGTTGGCATAATCCAACAAATCCAAACGATTATTCTCTGAGAGCAAAGACAATTCGCTAACCTTCAGATTCACAAATACACTACCAATCGTTGGCGGAACAACGACACCATCTATAATAATAACATCCACAGAGTCGTTCTCCCACAATTCGTCTACTCTCACGCTATCTATAGGTACGTTACACTCAACACTATCTAATTGCTGAGCACTTAATGACTGTTCTACGAGTAAAAAATACGAAAGAACAAAGATAAATATACGTTTCATGACTGCGAAAGTACACAATTCTTGGAATATTACGCAGTTTCTGAATAGAAAAAGTATAGCAAACCCTTGCCACACCAAATAATTTGTGTAACTTTGCACCCAAAATTACGACCATTACACAATTGTTGTTACCAAACAATTAGTAAAAACCATAAAATTCACCCAATAAGAAAATGAAAAAAGGTCTTCACCCTGAAAATTATCGTCCCGTAGTATTTAAGGATATGTCTAACGGTGACATGTTCCTCTCTCGTTCTACTTGCAAGACAAACGACACTGTAGAATTCGAAGGCGAAACTTACCCCGTTGTTAAGTTGGAAATTTCTTCTACTTCTCACCCCTTCTACACAGGTAAGTCTAAGCTCGTTGACACAGCTGGTCGCGTTGACAAGTTCATGAGTCGCTACGGTCAGTCTCGTAAGAAGTAACCATTCATAATTCTAAACACGCCTTGTGTTTAGCATAGGGTTCAAATAAACAAAGGTGTGTTCCAAAGCGGAATGCACCTTTTTTATTTTTACGATTTTGGTTTCTCAAATCTGACAGTGCCAGTAATTATACAATCCACCCTACTCATCCTTAAAGTTTAATCCATGGTAGCCCCTCCTATACCTCACGTACGCATTGCATTAGTAGGTCTTGGACAACGTGGCATGAAGACGCTTGAGCGTTATGCTTACATCCAGGGAGCAACAATAGTGTGCATTGCAGACATAGATGCAGAAAAATTAAATCTTGCGAACAAAATCTTGCAAGAAAGCGGTCGTCCCACAGCACGAACCTATTCTGGTGCAGAGGGATGGAAGGAAATTTGTGAGCAACCAGACATAGATTTGGTTTATATCTGTACCGACTGGAGCACACACTGCAAAATGGCAGTTACTGCTATGGAAGCAGGAAAACACGTCGCTGTAGAAGTTCCAGCCGCAGAGACCGTAGAAGAATGCTGGCAATTAGTCAACACCTCTGAGCGCACACAGCGCCATTGCTTCATGACTGAAAATTGTTGCTACGATAATTTCGCACTTGCTACTCTCGAAATGAAGCGTCAAGGATTACTGGGAGAAATCACACATTGCGAAGGGGCATACATCCACCGAATCGAAAATCTCAGTGCCAGTTGGATGGAACAATCTTGCGCACAACATGGTGGGAATCCCTACCCTACTCACGGCATTGGTCCCATCGGGCAACTTCTCGGACTTCACCGCACCGACCGCATGGAGTATCTCGTTTCGCTAACTTCAGATTCGAAAAATAAAGTAAACTCCACATTAATTCGCACTGTTAATGGCGTAAGCATTTTGCTTCAACTTGATGTAACAACCCCACGCCCCTACAGTCGTCTGCAAACGGTGTGTGGGACTAAGGGGTTCATTCAAAAATATCCGCTTCCAACGATTCAATTAGACGGAGAAGATGAACCCACCGTGGGCGAGAATGCTCTGCGCAAAGCAGAAAACTATTTCAACAGTCCTACAGCTCAACTATGGCAAAAAGGTCACGAACTCGGAGTTCCCAACGAAATGAACTTTACCATGGATAGTCGCCTCATTTATTGCCTCCAAAACGGCCTCCCCTTAGACATCGATGTTTACGACGCCGCTGAATGGTCATGCCTCGCAGAATTAAGTCGTCAATCAGCACAAAGCGGAAGCATCCCCGTTCGCATTCCAGACTTCACACGTGGAAGGTGGAAAGACCCTAATTTTAACAAATAATCCTTCATTATAGAATGACAATAGGAATTCTCACCGCAATGCAATCTGAGCACGACTTGCTTGCTTCACTCCTTGATAACAAACACACCCGCCAAATCAACAACTTCTCTTACCTTCATGGAAAAAAAGGAGAGCATGAGATTATCCTCTTGCAATGCGGAATAGGGAAAGTAAATGCTACGATTGGAACCGTTGAACTCATTAAGAATTACGCCCCCTCTTACATTATCAGCACTGGCGTTGCTGGAGGTATTGACGCATGCCTATCGGTAATGGATGTAGTCGTTAGCGAGCAAACTGTTTACCACGATGTATGGTGCGGAATGGGATGTGAGCACGGACAAATTCAAGGGTTACCCACTTTCTTTAATGCCGCCCCAAAACTTGTAGAAGCAGCATTATCACTTAACGACACACAACACACAAAGATTCATAGCGGACTTATTTGTACTGGAGACCAATTCATCACCTCACGCACTGAATTAGATACCATTAAAACAAACTTTCCTCAGGGACTTGCCGTAGATATGGAATCTTGCGCCATTGCCCACACATGCCACATCTATGGTGTGCCTTTCGTAAGTTTCCGCATCATCAGCGACACCCCTGGAGTAGATGAACACATCCAGCAATACGAAGACTTTTGGGGAGAAATGGCCACTCGAAGTTTCCAAGTAACAAAGCATTTCCTTGAAGCAATCACAAATTAGAACTTTAGGTTATAAGGTTAGGAAGTACTGAAGTTCTGAGGTTCTGAAGTTCTGAGGTTCTGAAGTTCTCAAGTTCAAAACGTCCCCACCTCAGAACCTCTTAACCTCTTAACCTCAGAACCTTATAACAACCTCACAACCATATAACCTAATAACCTCACAACCTTATAACCTAATAACCTCACAACCTTAAAACCTAATAACCTTATAACCTCACAACCTTATGACCTAATAACCTCACAACCTTATGACCTTATGAATAAAATCCCCAGTTTCACCATAGACCACCTACGCCTCAAGCGAGGCATTTTTGTTTCTCGCCAAGACCAGGTAGGCACTGAAGTCATCACAACGTTTGACATACGCATGAAGGAACCTAACAACGAACCCGCATTACATCAAGGCGCACTTCACACGATTGAACTCCTCGCGGCTACCTTCTTGCGCAATCATCCCACATGGAAAGACCGCATCATCTATTGGGGACCAATGGGATGCCTCACAGGCAACTATTTTATCGCAAAGGGAGACCTCACCCCTATGGAAATCCTCCCATTAATGAAAGAAACCTTTGAATTCATTGCTAACTACGAAGGCGAAATCCCAGGAGCAACCGCTAAAGATTGCGGCAACTACCTTCTTCAAGACCTCCCCATGGCACGATGGGAAGCAAAGAAATACCTTACAGAAGTGCTTCAGCAAATCAGTGAGGAAAACATAAATTATCCTGCGTAACGAATTTATATTAACCGTCTGTCCGAAAATTTGCTGTTTTTTTAGAAAAATCCGTTTACCTTTTGCAATTAAGGTAATACAAATCAATCGCAACTTGTTTATTCAATTCATTGCATTATGAATTCTAAACAAGTTGCGATTAATTATGTTAACCTATTTATTGGTCTATTGTTCAAAATCAATTCTCTAGTAACCACACATTTTCGCCGTAAGTGACGAGTCGTAAGTAACATCCTCACCAATTCCAAAGTGTTTGTTGAGTATATCTGCCATTGTCTTTGCCATCGCGATTCTTCTCATATCCCATAAGCAAGCACTCCATGCAATGCGACAGATAATATTATTTTGAGCACCACATCCTTCCTTGTATTTTCGCGCAAACAAGTTTGGTGATGTTGAAGCATGATAGCGCTGATGGTCAGAGTCCAATCCAAATTCCGCTGAGAGTTTGGCGCTTATTTCTTGGTAGAACTCGCGGTATGCATCTATATCTTTCACGACAAGACCTTCCTCTTCAAAATGCTCCACTCCCTTTGCCCCTCCAGCAGAGAAATGGAAGTAGGTAGGATAAGACAGTTCGTTAGCGCCACTCGCCACTAAAGTTGTAAAGGTCCAGGAACCATATTTAGATGTCAACTGTTCAAGGTCATTCATATACTCTTCCAAATTCTCTTCATGAGTAGAGCGATAGGGGAAAATATAATAAGATTTATAGGGACACATCTCGCTATGTTCGCTTGAACATGAATTTCCCTTCGTAAAATTGGCTATCGCCGTTCCCCTCAGAGAGAAGCATCCGAAAACTCCGTTCGTCGTGCGTCTATAGACCTTTCGGGTGCAAAGTTATACAGGCGTATTCTATTGATAAATAGTGAGTTATATGCAATGTGATGACATATGATGACATGTGTAGTCAGAGGCTTGACGACATAGTGATTATTCCAATTTTTCGCTATTTCTTTGCGGTGTGAACGGTTGGAAATTACCCTCCGATAACGGATTAGTGGTCACACTGTCGGTTGCTTCCGTGAACAGTTGGATAGTTGGAAGCAATGTCGGATATGACAGTTAACGGAAGGTCATGACCAATATACCGACCAGTAGCGGTTGGATAGTCGGAAGTACCCGATAACGGTTGCTACGATGGTCGGAACAACGGAAGATTCCGATAGCGGAAACAACCGCTAATAGATAGTTGGAAGGAAGCGTTCACGGGATATTGGAAGAGATAGATAACCTATTTATAACAATTTAAATTTTAAGTATTATGAGTAAAGAGTGTTTATTAGTTGCTATCAGCAACCAGAAAGGCGGGGTTGGTAAGTCAGCCCTTACGGTAGTACTCGCCAGCTACCTTCACTATGAGAAAGACCTTAATGTCGCAATCATCGACTGCGATTCTCCGCAGCACAGCCTCGTGCGTATGCGTGAGCGTGACAAGAAGGCTATCTCGGCAAGTCCCTATCATCAGCAGCTCGTGGAGAAGCAATGGGAGCGCATACAAAAGAGAGCATATCCCATCATCGGCTCTACGGCAGAGAAAGCAAGAGAGGCGGCAGACAAACTTGCCGAGAAGGAGAACTTGGATATTGTCTTTGTAGATCTTCCGGGAACGGTACAATCAACGGGTGTCTTCCGCACCATAGTTAATATGGACTATGTGCTTACACCTTCAATTCCCGATTTGATTGTGATGCAGAGTACGCTATCCTTTGCCACCACTGTATTGGACTATGCAAAGAGCCAGAAGGATGTTCCCCTTAAAGACATCTTCTTCTTCTGGAACAGGCTCAAGAAGCGTAGCAATACGGATGTATTGAAGACCTACTCGCAGATTATGGGAGAGTTGAACCTATACGTTCTCGACTCCACTCTGCCTGACCTATGCAGGTATGAGGAAGAGATTACCCATGCGAAAAAGTCATTCTTCCGTTGCATGATGTTACCGCCTCCTGCGAAACTTCTTAAAGGCAGTGGTATCGGAGAATTGGCCGATGAGCTGATTGTGAAACTTAAACTGAAATAGTTATGGCTAAGAAGAAAGTAGAAGTCAATGAGGATATGCTCAAAGACATTATGGTCGGTGATATCCCTGTCTTTGGCAGGGAGAGACCGAACTATCAGGAGCCGAAAGTCATTGAGACCGAGGATTCGGATACAGATTCGGACGAAGGCGCTGAGGCGGTAGCCTCAAAGCCGAGTACCCCCAAGCCACGAAAGAAGCGTGAAGAGACCGGTACATATAAAGAGAGGTATCTTGTGAATATACCTGCCTCAAACCGCTCGCATGTATATATCAATCGCGAAGTGGCAGACTGCATCAAACGGGTGTTGCCTGTCATTGCTCCCGATATGAGTGTATCTGGTTACATCAGTAATATACTTGTGGAGCATTTACAGCAGCACTGGGATGAGATTAACGAGTTATATAATAAAGAGTATTACAAACCATTAAAACCATTTTAAGTATGATTGAAACAATAGTAAATATCACAACAGGAGCTTGTTATTTGGTAACAGCAGGCGTTATCGTAAAGTATATCTATAGTCGATTTGTACGACACAAAAATCATCAGGGAACTAATATTCCTATGGTGAAGAAACAGAGCATTGTTGCTCTTGTAGAGAATCCTTCGCTATCTGAAGATACTTCTTCTGCAAAAGGAATTGATAAAGCGGAATATAAAAAGAGATTCCTTGGTAGTTATATGATGAAAAATCGCGTCCAGGTCTATATTGATAGAAGTAGTCATGAATGTATGAAGCGATTTTTATCAATTGCCGCACCAGATACGAGTATGGCAGGCTATGTCTGTAGAATTATCAAAGACCATATTGCTGAAAATGCTACGACTATCAATAAGATTTTTGAGGATAGTAAAACTAAACTCTTTTAGTTATGGAAGTAAAGATATATTTTGCAGTAAAGGTCTTATGTGCCTTATTCGTATTCTATCATCTGTGGGTGTTCTTGTTTTGCCGTAAGATTTACGGTTTGTGGGACAAACTGCATAACTGGGCACGCATAACCCGTGTCAGATTATGGAAGTACCGAAAGAAACGAATGGCTGAAAAAGCCAAGCGTGAAAGGCGTAAGAAAATATACGGTAAGGATCTGCCTACGGATAAGCCTAAGCCAATCCAAGCAGAAACACCTCAGAAAGTAGAAGAGAGTCCACCTATGGATGACGATCCGAATGAGGTAATGGGTAAATCCAACATTATCTACTACGAGGATATTAATGCTGCTCGCACAATACCCACACATTCGTTGGAGTTGAAACAGGTAGAACTTCCTGTGGATAAGGATGTCAACCCCGATGATGTAGAGGATAACTTTGAGCCTCAAAAAGGTTTGACCGAAGAGGACATGCAAGAGTTGATGGAGCCTGAAGGTATTATACCTGACCCTGATTTTGACACCTCTATGACCTATGAGGAGATGAACAATATGGTAGATGTGTTGAGCTCGGATACACACTCCGATGAGAATGGTCTTCGTGCTGCTCAAACGATATTTCATAAGTTGCCAGGAACAGAACTCCTGCGACTAATTGAAAATGAGCTTGCCGACCAGCAAAAGATTGATAGATTGCTTTTCGATTATTTGGATTCATCAGGCAACCCTCTACCAGAGTCCAAAAGACGAGAGCGAAAAATCAAGGATTTTAATATCAAAAAGTATGTCTAAACTCTAACTCTCCATAATACGCGATTTGGTTTGTTGCTACTATTTTGTTTCTTTTTCTTCATTGCTGGCACTACGATGTGAATCGTGGTGCCAGCGTTTTTATATGGTTTCCGCTATACCAATTAACGAGTAAGGCAAGTATCGTAATGCCTCGTGCATTATGATTCTTGCCT
>CALCUV010000069.1 GCA_937906765.1 uncultured Prevotella sp. | reverse complement strand
GTCTTCCGGCAGGCAGACGCAATTGTGCTTGATACGGAGCTTGTGTTCGCCAACGATGGTGCACTTATGCTCGCGCAGGAGTTCGTAATTGTGAAGCAAACTTCCCGCAATGGTGTTCTCAATCGCCACTAAGCCCATCACATTGTCGTCTTTGCTCATCTCGCGAAAGACCTCCTCGAAGGTGTTACAACAAATCAAGTCGATGTTTGTGTCAAAATGCTCGCGAGCAGCAATATGGTGGAACGAACCTGGGGCTCCTTGGATGGCAACTCTTAGTGGATACTCGGGGGAAGCAGAATAATTCATAATGGTTAGGGTAAAATAAAAGGTCCCGCTCAGATGAGCAGGACCTCTTGTATGGTGTCATAAATAGATTCGCAACTTAATTTAAACACACAACGTCCCGCTCTGCCTGTTCAGCAAAGTAAAAATAAGCGTAAAAGTAAAAAGACGTTGAGAATAGCATAGTGCTTGTTTTTAAGTTTAGAATATAGAAAAATGTAAGTGATTTCTTGTTTCTGGTGACAAAATTACAGTTTAAAATTTATCTGCCAAAGAAAATGAAGATTTTTTTTGAGGGGATTGTGATTATAGTTTTTCTGATAGTTCCTATAGTATCTATAGTGATTATAGTAATTATAGTGCCTATAACCTCTTTTCCTATCGCTCAAAACTCACGAAGCGACCATCGCGCGTAATTCCCTGAACGGAGATGCGCAGACGCGTTCCGTCGAAAGAGTTGTTGAAGAAAACGGCAGTGCCTTTACCACGACTATCAAGCGTCAGTTGAGGCGTCCAATAGAGGGTGTGGCGCGTATCTGGCTTTTTCGGCAACTTCATTTCGTAATAGTTGGGCGAATAAAAGGCTTTGGGTTTCGCATATCCCCACACCTTGCGCTTGGTCAAGCCCTTCTTTGACTTATAAAGGTAGGCGTTGGGGCGCTCATAGACAACGATGACTTGGTCAATATGTTCCTCAGTAGCCGTAGTACCTATGAATTTCTTTTGTTTCGAAACGTCGGTCACAACAGCCACAGATTGCACCTCATCTGCCATCAAGGTGGGCAAGTTATTTTGTTCATCACTCAAGTTATTCAGCACCCACACCGTTGTTTTACCATTAATCAACTGGAGTTCCTCTTCGCTTCGCGAACCTTCCTCCACGGTGGTTTCAGGTTCTGAAGTTGTAGTCTCGTTAGGGTTTGCCACCTCCTGAGTTGTCTCTTGTTGGAACATCTGTTCCGCGGCGTCAACACCCGCACTCAAATAATCCGTGCTATCCACGAGAAGCGCAATAAAAGTAGTGGCAAGCATCGTGCCATCATTCCCCAAGTCGCGCCAGCGTTCGAGTTCGAGTTCCACATTATAGAAATTATCGGCATTGCGCTTGCCTTTCTCTTCCCCACCTCCCCATTTGTGGCGATTACCTTGGAGCGGGCGGTACTTACGTTTGGCTTTCACCACCGCCTCATCCAAATACGTGTCACGCCAATCGTCAAGCGTGTCCGTCCATTCGAAAACGTCAGGTTGATTCGTTACTTGCTCCGTCGTGTCAAGGGGAATGGCGGGAGCATAAGTCTGTTGCTGGGGATGATAAGTTCGGGGCAACGGATCAAACCAGCGATCGAAGGCCACACGTGCCCATTTGCGATTTTTCTCAGCGTCTTCGGTATATACCATTGCCGACAATTCGCCCACATAATCCACTGTAGAGCGGAAGGCAAACTTACCCTCAGCATCCGTTAAGCATTCGCCCTCAACGGAAGTGCCATCGGGAGCATACATCAAGAGTTTCAACCCCAAGTTAGGCCAAGGTTCGTGCTTGTTATTGTCTTTATAAACCGTGCCATTCAAAACGAGGTTTTCCTCAATGGGATGTTCGGTCTCGAATAGGTCATGGTAGCACATCGCTTCGAAACTCGCGGCCGTCCATCCCTGAACGAGCAACAAATGGTCGAGTGCCATGCGGCGCTTTCGGAGAGAAGCGACCGTGTCTCCCGGAGCGAAGTAAAAGTCAGGCTGATGAATGTAACCACGTACCTCACTGGCGAGCAACATTTCGGCATCGATGGCAGCAGTTCGGTTACTCACCACCTCCTGAGCATCATCGCGCACAGCGACCGAAAGATTCGCGTCAACGGGAGCACCTTGTGCATCGGTGACATAGAATTCAAGTGCAATAGGAGCGTAAGGGGCATACGTGGAAGCGCTTTGGCGCACGGAGAGTTGCACATCTGTCGTTGCCACAGGGTAATAAATCAAACGCTCTGCCAAAGCCGTGCCCTGCTTATCGAAAAGCTGGATTCTGTTTACCCCTCCGCGGAGCACGTTTGCGGGAAGCGAGAATTCAGCAGGCTCATTGACGTGTAAGGTATCAAAATAGCACGCACGCTCACGGTTGAAAATGCCCATACCTATCACTTCCTGAGGCATGCCTGAGGAACGCGCAACATGAAGGTCCAAATATCCGTCGGCCAAATCCGCACGCAAGGTGTAACCCTCCTTTTGCGCTTCGGGGAGTTCCGCACGCTGGTCGCCAACAAGGGCATAGCCACCCTTTACTCCCACAGGCAACAGAAACGTTCCGCGTCCCTCGTGGAGAGGTCGGGCACTGAGCAATAGGTTTCCCTCATTGTCATAAATCATCACCTCATCATCACAAGGCATACCGTTTCCGTCGGTCACTTGAAAGGCAATGCGCCCCGCAAGTCCCTCAATGCGCGCCCCACCTTCGGGATAAAAACTCACCTTGCGCTTCGAGTCGCCATCGAAAGTGAAAGGACGTTTCGCCTTTTCGGGAACCTTCCACGCTTCATCAATAGTCTGAACGGAGAACGACTCCTTCGTGCGCTCAAACAAGGGAATGACGCGTGAGAAATAGGCATCCTCGCCCCAGTTCAGCATGGCGCGTGTGTAGGCACGCACTTCGTAATAACCCGAATGCATGTAGGTGTCAAACTTTATGCAACCGCTACCGCCTCCAAGGGAGTCAATTTTCACCAATTGGCGTTCCATCATCTGCCCAGCAGCATTGAGGAGTTCTACATAGAGCACTCCGCTAATATCAGTGGGTTTCAAACTTGACGCACGCACCACATAGGCTTTATAAAATAAGGAGTCACCCTCGAAGTAAGCGTTATTGTCGAGATGCAGAAACACTTTCTCGCGCGGAAATTCGTGGTCGAAAGCCGCCGCTGATTTAAAGCGCTCAAAGAGTTTCGTTACGTCAGGATGGGTTTGCGCTCCGGCAAGCAGGGATGAGAGCAAGAGGCACACAAATAAATAATAGGAGCGAAGGAAACGCATAATTGAAGAGTTAAATGTGAGAGATGGGTGGCATTGTGAGGGATGGAGCTTTGTCCAAACCTTATTCGTGAGCGAAATTACCGATTTTCACTGAGATAGTGAAATAACAGAGCGATTAAAAGGTTAATCATACCCTAGATTATGATTACACTTTATCAGCATTCTCATTGCATTCTCTCAGTTACCCTTAAGATTGGGGAAGTACCGCATAGAGGGTTGCGGATATGATACTCCTTGCGGGTCAGCAGCTATATTATTGCCATTATTTAAGACTTAAGGAATTTTATTTGAGGAAGAATGACGCTTATTTCACCAAACAATTTTCCCTATTTTAAATATCGTTTTGCGCCAGTGGAATAGCGGTGAAAAAAGAACGAAGTGAAGACGGCCGTCAATAAGGCGCTGTCCTCACTTCGTTTGAGTGAATATGGGGAAATTGTTTCTTGGGGGCGTTAGAGTTTAATCACCTTGATGTAATCTTTGAGTGAAACGATGCCATTACCCTGACCTGCTTGTGAATCACAGATGAGCAGGAGGGTTTGTGTGCTATCGTTGAGGCGGATTCCCAAACACATGCCCTCGTAATTGGCATAGTTGAATTGCACTGGCGTGAGGCGCGTCTTGAAAGTGGCAACGAGGGTTTTCATCATGAAATGGTTGGGGTCAAGTTGGTCTAATTGCGTCGTGCTATCAATTTGGTGACTCTCGAGTGGGTGAATCATGAAAATCTTACACTCCACATGGGACGCGAAATACTGAGGAGAAATACGAACTTCGCGTTCCATCACCAAAAGTCGGCCATCGGGCAACGCACATAAGGCAGGCACGCCAAAAGCATGCGCACGCCCCGGTTTAGTTGCCTTTGCGAGGTCCATGCGATAGGCATATTGCGCCACGGGTTGGAGATTGTCGTCGAAGGATTGGAGGCGCAGGAGGTTGTTAGTCATTGGCGACTTCGGACCATTGACAACGCCATCGGCACGTAAGGGTCCCTCAGTAATGGTCCAGAAATGATGCGTCTTGGGGGAGTAGGTCAAGGCTTCAAAACCGAGGTTACCATAAATCTTTGAGGTGGCAAACTCCGCAGGAACGTTTAATTCTCTGCCCGTAAGCATTCCGTTGAGGTCATATTCTAAAATGCGCTGGTCGGCCTCGCCACTAATGAAGAGGGTTTGAGATGTGGGGAAAAAGACGACGCCTTCAGTGTCGCGTTGCGGACTCTTTGCGCTTTCAGAGGGAGAGAAGCGACTCTTGAAACCTTCGGGAGTGATGTTGGTGACTTTACCCGTGGTGGGGTCTTGAGTAATGCGCATGAGGTAAAAACCATCTATGGGCGCTTTGTCGCAAACGACGGCATAAAGGTCGTTCTCAATGTGGGTGATGCCACTGTAATTGGCGGGCATTACGCCCCAACGCTTCATGTTTTGTTGACGAAGGGGTTGTGCCAGAAGAAGCGAGGGGAGGATGATGCAAAGAAGAAGGGATAATTTTCGCATGGTTGAAAGTTACGCAATGTGAAACGAGGGTGGAAGTCAATGGAGTTAGAAAGGAATTGGTGAAGGAGAACCTATCTCGCGGAGCATGCTTCACGCATGGCATTTCTCATTTCTCCTTTCTCCTTTCTCATTTTATAAAGTTCATTCTCCACGTCACGCCGGCAGAAAGCATGAGTTGCTTGGGTTGAATGTTATAATCTGCGGGAGTATCTCCGAGGGTGTAGTGCCCAGCGAGGTGGAGGCGCACGTCATTTAAATTATCCTTGAGGGGGAAGACTTCAATGCCTGCACCAATGCGGGTTAACTCTGTGCCGGGAGGAACGCACGTGTCATGCAATGTATTGCTCTTGTTTACGTCATAGGTGCACTTACCAAAGAGGTTGACCTGCTTGCAAGGCATCCAGTCTATTTCGCCCATCACTGAGAAGTCGCGACCTAAGAAAGGGTGATCCTTAGAGGTGCGATTCATGAGGTCAAGCGTGAGTGTGACGTTACCCAGATTGAATTGGTTGCCAAGGGCAATGTAATTCGTGAACTTTCCAGGGAGATGCTCCACCATGTTTAGCGAATAGAGCGTTGACCAACAACCATGCTTGCCCTGCCAAAGGAGATTGTAGGCATAAATGTCGTCAGTGGAGGTGCTGAAAGGACTTTCGCAGACTTGCATTGTGAGTTTGTCGTTCTCAGAAAGCGCATACCCCACACTACCCCCGAAAGCATAGGACGTAACGTTGGAACAGAAACCCGAGAAAAAGTAAACGTCAATCGGCGCAAGGTCATATTCAAAACCGCCAATACCTATAACTTGCTTACCTCCCGAAAAACTCCAACGGTCTTTTGTATAGGTGAGATAGAGCCAGTCGGTGGCGTCAAAATAACTCATGTCCTTGTGTGGCTTGTTCAGACGTTGGCGGTAAGAATACGAGAAGTTTTCGCCAATCGTGCCATCCAAACGGATGTTTAAGAATTTGCCTTTAAAACCTGACTCTGCATCCACCTTCGACCCGTCATCGTGGAAACGCTGATAGTCACCGCGGGCTTCGAGTCGGAGGGTGTTGATTTTAAATGTCTGCGCAGATAGCGTGGTGAAAGTAAAAAGGAGGGTGAAGAGGAATATTTTTTTCATATTATGAGGTGCAGATGAACAAAGGTGAATATACGAAAGACGGACTACAGATAACAAGGGCATCCGAACGGTGTCCGTTGTCCGTTGTCTGTAGTCCGTTAAGATTAATGTTTCGCTGCTTCAAGATTGTAAAGCGGATTGGCATACATCTTCAAGATGCATTCGCGCAAGAAGGGCACATCCTTGTTGGGAAGTTCGATAAGGTCGATGCGACTTTGGAGATAGCGCTCAAACTTCGCCTTATCTTTCGCCGTGTAATTTGCGGCATACTTATCATTACCTTCAAGCAGGTCGGCTGCTACGTAATTGCCAGGATAGATGCGGTAACGGCTGTGGATTTCTCGGTCCATGCGGCGCGCAATTTCGGGGAAAATCTCATTCTTAGGTAAATCGGCGAGTTCGTCAATCCAAGTGTTGATACAAGGTGCGGCTGCATAATGCACACGTCCCTTTTGTCCCTTAATACCCGTAGCCATGTTCTTCATGTCATCGGCTTTCGATTTCTTAAACGTTTTGTCGTCACGCTTCTGTTGGAATTCCTGAGCCTTAAGATAGTCGCAGGGGTCATACTCATACGAAATGGTGAGCGGCACAATATTGAGTTCCTTCAGACTTTCAATGACATTGCCCTCTTTTCCTAATGCCAGCATCTTCAAGACGGATTCCTGCGTGCGGTCGTTAGAGTCCTTCGCACGTCCTTCTCGTTGTGCAATCCACAAGTGCTCACGTTTTTCGGTTACAGCAAAGTGCATGTAGCGACTCATAGTCTTGCTGGCCTCTAACATTTCGCGCATCGAGAGCGAACGTTGCACAATGAACGCCTTGTTTACCCTGACAATGTTTTTAATCCAAGGTTTGATAAGCAAGTTATCGCCAATGGCAATTTCAACAGTTGTTTCGTAACCATTCTTAATTAAGAGCAGACTTAAGTAAGCAGAATCGAGAACGATGTCACGATGATTCGACACAAAGGTATAGCGATCCTTGCGGTTGGGAATTGCAGTCGCGTCTAACGTACATCCTTTGGTGGCAGTTAACCAACTAAGGAGCACGATGGGTTTGATAATCTTGATTTGAAATTCAAGATTTGTTTTACACGACTTAACATACTTCTTTATGAGGCAGTAGGGGATGAAGGGAAGTGTCTTCTTGATGAGTTTCTTTATATACTTGTCCTCTAAAAGACGTTCAAACACTTCGGGAAGTTCCTCGGGAGCGTAAGGGCGTATGTTGTCAAATTCTGCAGGGATTTTCATGGGGCGTAAGTTTGACGAGCAGTTGCTCGGGTGAAACCTAAGTAACGGGTAAAGGTTACGAAATTTTGCTTTCTATGATGTCGGCAAGAACATCCTTGATGTCCAAACCAGCGGCACGCACTTGCTGGGGAATGAAACTCGTGGCGGTCATGCCGGGAGTGGTATTGACTTCAAGAAGATTGATTGTTTCTTCACCAGGTGTGCCTGAAAGGATGTAGTCTATACGAATGATGCCAAAGCAGTCAAGAGCGCGGTAGATGAACTTAGTCATGTTGCTCACGCGTTCGGCAGTAGTGGGAGCAATTCGGGCAGGTGTGATTTCCTCAACCTTACCATTATATTTGGCATCGTAATCAAAGAATTCCTGAGTGGTAACTACTTCCGTGATAGGGAAAGTTACGACTTCGCCATCCTTACGCTTGTAGCACCCACAGGTAATTTCGGTGCCCACCATGAGCTTTTCAATCATCACTTCGTCGCTCTCGTTCATGGCTTTCTCAATGGCGGGAGCAAGGTCGGCTTCTGTCTTTACTTTAGTGACTCCGAAACTGCTACCTCCGGCATTGGGTTTTACGAAACAGGGAAGTCCGAGGCGCTGAATGATTTCTGCATCAGCGGGACGCTCAAGACCTTTGCGCACTACGTAACTATCGCTCACGTTGATTTGAGGGAAGGCACGGAGGTAGTTGTTGAGGGCGAACTTATTAAATGTAAGGGCTTCTACAAATACACTGCTCGTTGAGTAGGGCATACCTATGAGGTCGAAATAACCTTGGAGAATGCCGTTTTCCCCAGGTGTTCCGTGGATAGTGATATATGCGAAGTCGAAAGTGAATTTTCCGTTTGCCGTTGTGAAAGAGAAATCTGCCTTATTGATAGGTAGGCGCTCGCCATTGTAAAGTGCGTGCCACTGCATGCCACGAAGTTCTACAACAACGGAATTGAATTTCTCCTTATCCATAAAGGAGAGGATGCCCTCAGCACTGCGCAATGACACTCCGTATTCTGAGGAGTCGCCACCAGCGACGATTGCGATATTTTTCATTGAGAAAGTCTAAGGGGGGAGGACTTAAGATTGTGAGGGTGAGGTGTTGGTGTT
>CALCUV010000068.1 GCA_937906765.1 uncultured Prevotella sp. | reverse complement strand
GGGGAGAATGTCTCCAAGTTCTTCTGTCTTCCGTGTCTCGCTGAGAATCTTGGCGTGTCCGTTGAAGACCTCCTCGCAAAAATTGAAGAGTTCAAGGCACAGGGGTGTAAACTTTTCTCGTGAAAGGAAGAATGTTATGTCGAGCGAAGAAGCTAAGCGCCAAGAAAACAACGAAATTATAGAACATGTTATTGCGGTTCGTGCAATCATTGAGGGGAAATGCAAGAGATGCGGCGGGGGTATGTCAGGCTGCATGGGGTGTCTCTTTGATACATTTGACCGTGGAATGATTCCTGCTTCATTGGATCGAATTCTTGATCTTATGTCGAATATGCCTAATGACAAGCGGGAATTTGTTGCCGAAGGTAGAAAGCGACATAACGAGCGCGAGACGAAGTGGCGTTCGATAGAGAAGGAAAACGGCAATGGATATTGACACTGCGAATCTGTTGCTTAATATTGTAACCCTTGCAATGGGCCTAATTGGCGGTTTTATTTGCTGGAAGTGGATAAAACCCGCTGACTCAAAAATGGCAAAACTTCAGTCAGAATTAGAGAGACGTAATGACGAAGTTAAAGATTTGCGAAACATTTTGCTCACGTCTGTAGTTCGGAACAAAGAGACCATCTATGACCATATTGTATCAGCAAGTTCATCATTATATAAAGCATTTCAATCCTTATACGCTAAATCGGCATTCTTAGGGATGCTTCGCGCAATGAATGATTTGGGGATAATATGGCAAAAATTATCCGAAAATGAAAGAGGTAAGTTTGGTGACTTCCTACGAGCCATCGTGCCAGGGGATGTTTTGACTCGCAAGCCCACGCCGGAAGACCTTGGGGAAGTAGAATTATTCGTATCTGTTAGGGCTTGGGATTTGTATTCGCTTGCAGAGTTGCTCTTTGCATCGGCACAGATTCAAATAATGTCCTTTGGCGTTTTCCAAGAAGAAGTAAAATTCGACAAAGACAAGCTATATAAACAGTCTGAAAATCTGTTCCCAGAAGGAGGTCATATTCTTCGCGAGTTTGGCACTATGGGGTATTGGAGCCTAATGGAGCGAATTAGGGTGGAAATCATTAAAGAACTAAGGCAAAGCATAGGTGCCTCGCCTGTGACAATAGAACTATTGACAAGTAATTCCGCATCTATTGATGGGCTGTTTTCCAATCTCCCCCCTGAATTCCGCAGCGTTGTCCTACCGAAGAACAGCGACAAATCAATATGCTAAACAAGGAAGGTATTTTCATGACACAAGATGATATGCTAAGAATTCTCAAATCTATCAAAGAGCCACTTGCCGAACTGACTACTTTTTGTGATGGCGTGATCTGTGAGTATATGACCGCTAAAGGACATGGAGGATTTGAACTCTTAGATTGGAGCGACTTAGACGTTTTTGATTTTGATGTGGTTGATGAGGTGTGGGATTGTATGAAAGAGAAGGAATTAAAAGAGTGGGTAGGTCGATATAATTCGGGCACATTCAGTCCAGTTTCTATCATACTATCCGACCTTGCTGGGAAGAAATCAACTATCTTATGCCCGTATAAGGAAGTGAAAAGTGAATAAGCGGATCTATGCCGATCATGCCGCGACGACGCCTCTGATGCCGGAAGCACTGGAGGTGATGTTGCCGTTTCTGAAGGAGAATTTCGGCAATCCAT
>CALCUV010000067.1 GCA_937906765.1 uncultured Prevotella sp. | reverse complement strand
CTCACGATTTCGGATAATGAGGAGTACGCAACGTTTGTTGAAAACATCCTTAGCCTTATCGAGAAGTACAACAAGCAGTATCGTTCAAAGGATGTGCTTTTCAACTGCGAAATGATTCCTGCTGAAAATGTGGGTGTGAAACATGCGAAGTGGGACCGCCAAGATGGTTACTACGTTCCCCGTGATTGTTACAACTCTTACTTCTATGTGGTTGAGGATACGAATACCGACGTCATCGAAAAGTTCCGCCTTCACGGACGTAAGTATATTGAGCACCTCACTGGCGGTTCTGCGCTCCACATGAACTTAGAAGAACACCTCAGCGAGGCACAATATCGTCAGTTGCTCCGTATTGCTTCAAAGGAAGGATGTAACTACTTCACCTTTAATATTCCCAACACACTCTGTAAGGATTGTGGTAAGATTGATAAGCGTTACTTGAAGGCGTGTCCCCATTGTGGTTCAGAAAATGTGGACTACTTGACACGCATCATCGGATATTTGAAGCGCGTAAGCAATTTCTCTCTCGATCGTCAGCGCGAAGCGTCTCGCCGTCATTACGGCAAGTTTGCCTAAATCGTACTGTGATATAATTTAAAGGTTAATAAATGGTTTGGAAACGGCTATGCCTCCTCTGCGGAGCATGGTCGTTTCCTTTTTATATGCTTATAGGAATTATAGTTTCTATAAGAATTGCAACTATGATACTCTTTGTGGCGAGAATAAGTATTTCTTTTTTGACAAAAAGTATTATTATTTTCAACAAATGGAATTTTAATGTTGCAAATTCTTATTTTTTATCAAAAAATTAAAAATTAAAAATTAAAAATTAAAAATCGTACATTTGCAGGACTAATGCTTTTAATCTTGAAAAACAACCGTTTAATAAACCTTTACTTATGAAAAAAATCTTTACGTTCATTGCTGCTATGCTTTGTGTTTCGGCACAGGCTTTGGCGGACAAGGTTGTAGCGTCAACGGTGCTCCCAGATGCGGGAAAACCTGAGCACGTTTACACCATGAAGAATGCTAACGGTGTGTTCTCAAACGCACTGACGGCGCCCACTCAGACGGCAGAGAATCAGGGACTCTTTGCTTTCTATGCCGTAGAGGGTAAGGATGGTGCGTATTACATTTACAGCACCAAGGCAGAGAAGTGGCTTACGTACACAGCCGCTGCAAGTTACAACAATGGCAAAGACTTCATCAAGATGTCGGCAACTAAGGATGCTGACGACTACTTCAAGGTGAACAACTTTGCAGAAGATTTCTACGAAATCCAGCCCTACACAACCAGTGGCGGAAATGACAAGTACGTAAACTGGTTCCAGGGCACAGGCGGTAATCCTCTTGACGGTTCTAACACTTTGGGTCTTTGGCAAGACGCTGGTACCAAGGACGCTGGTAGTAAGTGGACCTTCACTGAGGTAGTTCTCGTAGTGCGCAACTATGCTGTTGTGATGCCCGAGGGTTATACCATTAAGATAGGCGAACAGACTTACAAGAATGGGGATACCTATACGATTGAAGGCAGTGTGAAGAAGAGTGACATTACAGTTGTTGCTCCCGAAGGTCAATTTGCAGCCGTAGCAATCAATGATGTGGCGCAGACTATCACTGTTTACTTCGCTCAAATCCCTGAACAGCCCGAAACAGTTGCTTACACCAACGCTGTGCTTTATCCCTCTCAGCAGGAAGCGGTAGGCACTGCTGTTTTGACAGCAAACGATGGCGTTTATACGTTCAGCAATAACGTGCTTGCGGCAAGTTATGTGAAATTAGGGGATGCTATTTACTTCGGTGGCTCAAAGGCGATGGACCTTGTAGCAGGTACTGAAATCTTCAGCGTAGCTTTTGGCAACGGTGACAATGTTCCTGCTTCTGGTATGACGTTGAAGAACGTTGAAGTGAAAGACCTCGAAGCAAATCCCACTGCTATTGGTGGTGCAGAGCATTTCGCTGGTAAGGCACTCGAAGCAACTTACAGTTATACTTATAAGGAAAAGACTATTGACATTATCTGGCGCGCCGTTCTCCGTGATGGTTCTCACTACCTCCGTACGGAAATGGAACTCGTGGGTGTTGATGACGTAGATATGTATAACATCATCCCCATGATGTATAACGTGGATACTAAGGCGGCAGGTTCTACTCCTCAGACCGTAGGTAATACTCGCGGTGCGGTATTGATGAGCAACAAGATTTTTGCGGGTCTCGAACATCCTACTGCTTACAATACGGCAGGTGAAGCTTCTGGCGACGAAGATAATTGGACGCTCGAAACTACGCTTGGTCCTACTGCGCTTACGCCTGCTTCTTGGACACAAGTGGCAGAAGATGCGGTGCCCAAGCGTCTTGAAGAAGCCATTGGCGTAAATTATCCCAACGTGCTCGAATATAAGATTGAGAATGTTACGTTGAAGGAAAACCAAAAGGTAGAAGTGCTCATTAAATATACAAGCGGTTCTCACCGTTTGAACATTGGTGGTGTGGATTTGCTTGAAGCAAACGGTTCTATCGCAGCTAATGACTACCATAGCGGTTACTCTGGCGGTCAGCACAGCAAGAACACCTACACATTCACTGCTCCTTACGACGGCACCTTTACAATTCGCGCCATGATTGAAAATAAGTCGGAATCTGTAGATGCTAACAGCACGATTACTACTAAGATTTACAACGCTAAGGAAGGTGTAGTCGTGAATTCCGACATTGTGGGCATCCAAGGTCTCTGGAGCCGTAACACAACACTCTTGCAGGGTGAAAACTGGAAGATTTCAAGCGTAGTAGGTCTCGTTGCACAAGACGGTAGTCAGGCAGAAACTAACATCCACAAGACTCAGAAGCGCCGTTCATTCTTGGCGTACTCAGAAAGAGAACGTGCAGTGCCCTGGCGTGCTACTCCCGTTTACCTCACTTGGTATGAACTCCAAATCAATCGCAATAATGCAGCTCCAGGTCGCGAACACCTTGATAACACTAAGGCTGACGACGTGCTCGACGTAATCAACCACTGGAAGACTGACCTCTACGATCGCTACGGAGTAACTCCCAGCATCTATATTATCGACGACGGTTGGGACGAATACGGAGAATGGAAATTCCACGCATCATTCCCCAACGAAATGCGCGACATGGCAGCCCTCGCAGAACAAATGGGTTCTGGCGTTGGTGCTTGGCTCGGTCCTGTTGGTGGATACGGTCAGAGCGGTAACTATCGCCGTGCTTACTGGAACGGAAAGGGCGGTATGCAACTCTCTAACCCCGCTTACTACAAGGCATTTAAGGACGCGGCTTACAATCTTGTGATGAACCAAGGTGATTACCGTTTCTTCAAATTCGACGGTATTTCTGGGCAATTCACTTCTGTAGGTCCCGATGCTGGAGATACGGGTAACGAAAACGCAGAAGGTATCATCCGTCTCGAACGTTATGTTCGCGAAGAGCTTCGTGAGGACATCTTCTTCAATACTACTGTAGGTACTTGGGCATCTCCTTTCTGGTATCAGTACACTGATGCTACTTGGCGCCAAGAAAATGACCACGATCGCATTGGTAATAACCCCGTAAACCGTGAAAATTGGATTACTTACCGCGACCGTCTCGTTTATCAGAATTACGTGACCAACTCTCCTATTTGCCCCATCAACACTTTGATGACTCACGGATTTATCCTTACCAAGTTCGGTCCTCCCGCAAGTGACACTCGTGAATATAAGCACGTACTTAACGAATTGCGTTGCGCATTCGTTTGCGGTTCAGGTTTGGTTGAGATGTACAATGACTATGACTTGATGAACAGCATCAATGATGGTAAGCTTTGGGCGGATGTTGCTGAATGTATTGCTTGGCAGAAGCGCAACGCTGACGTACTTCCCGATGTGCACTGGGTAGGTGGTAATCCTTGGGACGGAAGCAAGCAGAACGTTTACGGTTGGGCTTCTTGGAATGGTAAGAAGGCTACGCTCGCACTCCGTAATGGTTCAAGCAAGATTGCTTCTTATGAATTCACTCTCCGTGAAGCGCTCAACATTCCTGCTAACGTAAATGGTAGTGTTATCTTCCGTAAGTCATTCAGTGAACAAGAAAACATGGGCGGTCTCACATTGGGCGAACCTATTGACATTGACACAAAGATTTCTGCGAAACTCCTCGCTAATAGTATCTATAGTTTCGACGGCGTTATGGCTACAGAAACTGTAAAACCCATTACGAGCATCACGATTGAAACAGAAACTGGCGACACTAACGTGGAAGCTGGCAAGACTTTCGTTCTTCAGGCAAAGGTAAACACTGACGCAACATTCCCCGTAGTAACATGGGAAAGCAGTGATGAAACAATCGCTACTGTTGCGAGTGGTTTTGTAAAGGCTTTGAAGGAAGGTACAGTTACTATCACTGCTAAGGCTGCTGATGGTTCTGAAGTGCAGACTCAGATTACACTTACCGTAACTCCTGAGGTACGTGAACCTTATGCAGTGAACTTTGATAAGAACACTACTTCTTCTTCAAAGAATCGTTACATCACCACAATCTCTCTTACTGAAGAAGGTGGTGAAGCGCAAGTGATTGAAATCAATCAAGCAAAGTCATACATTGACAAGAGTGCAGACGAAGCTTGCACACTTACTTGTAATGCAGGTAGCAACCTTACTGCTGTGATCAACAAGGAAGGTAACTGGATGAATGCTTACGTGTATATCGACCTCGATAACGACCAACAGTTCTCATTCAACGACGGTTCTACAGACCAGAGTGGCACAGACGTAGTTTCATTCAGTTTCTACACTGGTAACTTCAACGATGACCAAAATGGAGGTGTAAATTCAGCAGGTGAATCTCTCACAGGCAATGCACGCAATACGATGACGCTTCCTCCCTTTAAGGCTCCCGCAGAAGCAGGTACTTACCGAATTCGCTTTAAGATGGACTGGAACTCAATTGATGCGGGTGGTCAGATTGCGGCTGACGGCACATTGACAGGCGCAAATGGTTTCTTCGCAAATTCAGGTTCGATTGTCGATGCAACACTCGTTGTTACAGGCGAAGCAACTGGCATTGACGGCGTAACAGCTAACGGTAAGAAGGCAGAACTCTTCGACCTCAGCGGACGCAAACTCAATGCGCAACCCGTGAAGGGCGTTTACATCCAAAATGGTAAGAAGGTGGTGCGTTAATCACGCTCCTCAATTCATAAAAGTGTCGCTCCTGTAGCGATAACTAACGAAAATAAGCGGTTGCCTCGCGTGAGGCAACCGCTTATTTTTGGTTTATGAAAAGGGGAGTTAGTTAACTTTGGGTTTTATAGTTACTATAGTCACTATAGTTCCTATAGGTTATTATGGTTGTGAGTCGTTTATTCCGTGGCGGACGGGCAGGTTTTTGGGGCGGATTATTTCTGCTTCCATCTGGGTTATTTTAATTTCTTGTTGGGTATTCTTTTGCTTTAATTCCTGCAGTTGACGATCCTGTTCTTTTCGGTAGCCTGTACGGGCAGCGTGCATCCGTTCTTTGATTCCACCTTGTTCCACAAACTCCTTTTCTATTGCAATGAGGATATGGTTGAGCATCGTATCGGTCATGTAACACAAAGTCAAGGCGGTGTTGGCCATCTCTTCTGCCGTCCATTTGTCAAAATAGGGTTGGTAATCCTCTACTGTGTTATGTGTTTTGCAAAAGGTCTGCATACTCTCGTAGCGATTGTGCGCTGGAGTCCAGATGGTGAGGTTGCGCGAAAGCAGGTAATCCCGGTAGTCTTCGCGTAGTTCCTGTATTGAACTGCGAGCAACATTGAGCAACTTGACGTACATCTCAGTGGAGGCCACTCCATCCTCAGTCCCCTCAATGATATTCTGTTTGCCACTTCGTGCCGCTTGTTTCATCTGGTCAACTGTACGATCTCCGTTGGCAGGCAAGAAACGTTGGCAGAACTGGAATGTCAGTTGGTAGAGCACCTCCGACTTTTGGTAGTAGTAGGCGCTTCGCCAAGGTTTTTGCCGTTTCAGAATTTGATATTCCTTTTGGGGGGATTTGTTGTTCATTGGCTCTTGTTTTTTATAGTGGTTATAGTTCCTATAGTTACTATAGTATCTATAGTTTTTATAGTTTTTATTTTATAATGGCTCTGATGATGAACCAGAGGTGTTGGGCGAGGGTGGGCAGGATGCCGTAGTGGCGGCACATCAGGCGGAAGCGTTCGACGAGTGAGGACCGGTGGTTGCGGGTGGTCATGCCCTCTTGCAGATAGTCGGCTACGGTGAAGGGCAGGTGCACGAGATTGTCTGTCTGCTTCATTACGCGGATGCACCAGTCGAAGTCGGCCGAGAAACGGAAGGTGGTGTCATACTCCGGGCAAAGGTCGCGTCGGGCATAGAAGGCTTGGTGGCAG
>CALCUV010000066.1 GCA_937906765.1 uncultured Prevotella sp. | reverse complement strand
GTCACGCTTTTGGGATTTACCCCCAATTCACGCGCTATGTATTTTCGGAGTTCCGCATCTTGTGCCGCCACGGAGGGATAGACGCGAAGGGAAAGGGACTTCATAAAGAAATGAGAAATAAGAAAGGAGAAAGGAGAAATGCTTTAACCATGCGGGGAGTCATGCGCCAGCACATTTCTCCTTTCTCATTTCTCCTTTCTCATTTAGTTAAATATTGCTTACTCGTAACACATCAGCGAATACGCCTGCCGCCGTCACGGCAGCGCCTGCGCCATAGCCCTGAATGAGCATGGGATATTCGCGGTAGCGTTCTGTGTTGAGCAGAATGATATTGTTGGAACCTTCCAAGTCATAGAAGGGGTGGCCAAGGGGAATTTCGCGCAAACTTACCTTACCCTTGCCGTCTGCCCATTCTGCTACGAAGCGCCAACGCTTATTCTCGCTCACGAGACGCTGACGTTCAGCCTCGAATTGGGCATCAAGGGCGGGAAGACCAGCCCAGAATTCGTCGATAGTGCCATCGAAGAGTGACGCGGGGATAAAGAGGTTCTTTTCAATCTCGTCCGCCTCTACGCGGTAGCCACTTTCGCGTGCCAAAATCGTAATCTTGCGGATTACATCCTTACCTGAGAGGTCGATACGGGGGTCGGGTTCGCTGTAACCTGCTTCTTTTGCCATCTGTACCGCCTTGCTGAGGGGAATATCTGCCGAAAGCGTGTTGAAGACAAAGTTAAGCGTGCCACTCAATACCGCCTCGATGCGCAAAATCTTGTCACCCGACGCACGGAGGTCGTTAATCGTGTTGATGATGGGGAGACCCGCACCTACGTTTGTTTCAAAGAGGTATTTCACTCCGCGTTCGCGCGCCAGGTGTTTCAGATGCTCATAGTTATCATAGTTAGACGATGCCGCAACCTTGTTTGCCGCCACCACAGATACGTTAGCGCTGAGAAGACGTCCGTATTGCGCCGCCACTTCTTCGCTTGCCGTGCAATCCACAAAGACAGAGTTGAAGATGTTCATCTCCAAGATTTCATCAACCATGCGTTCCACGCCACCTTCCTTACCACTTTCGGCAAGGATTTCCTTATAGCGTGCAGGGTCAATACCTTCGCGAGAGAAGGCTGCCTTTGTGCGACCACAAACGCCCACAAGGTTGACCTTCAGTCCGCGTTCTTCCATGAGCATTTGGCGTTGTGCTGCTAATTGTTGGAGAAGACTTCCGCCTACAGTGCCTGTTCCGCACAAGAAGACGTTAAGTTCCTCGTGCTGACTGAGAAAAAAACTGTCGTGAAGCACGTTGAGCGCCTTGCGCAACTGATGTTTTTCTACGACAAAGGAAATGTTCATCTCCAATGCGCCTTGTGACATCGCGCAAATGCTGATACCGTTCTTGCCTAAGACAGTAAAGAGTTTGCCTGCCGTACCTGAACTTTGCTTCATGCGTTCGCCGTCTACGGCTACGGTAGCCAGTCCGTCCTGCTTGCTGGTGTGGTGCATCGCACCGTCTTGAATTTCCTTTTCAAACTCCTTGTCGAGCAAGTGACACGCCTTTTCGGCATCCTGAGTAGTGACACAAAGTGAAGTGCTTGTTTCTGAAGAAGTCTGAGCTACCATGAAGACGCTGATACCTCCCTTGGCGAGCGTAGCAAATATGCGACGGTTCACACCAACTACCCCTACCATCGAAAGACCACTCACTGTGACGAGCGACATTTCGTTTACCGAAGAAATACCACGGATGGGACTCTTGCTACTCGCCGCCTTGGCGTGAATGATACTACCCTTAGCGGTGGGGTTCAAGGTATTCTTGATGAGGATAGGGATATTCTTTACACAGACAGGGTAAATCGTGGGCGGATACACCACTTTCGCACCGAAGTTACAGAGTTCCATTGCCTCACCATAGGTCAATTCGTCAATGGTATAGGCGGTAGAAATCACGCGTGGGTCAGCAGTCATAAATCCATCTACGTCTGTCCAGATTTCAAGTGCTTCAGCGTCGAGCGCAGCAGCAAGAATGGCGGCAGTAAAGTCAGAACCACCTCGTCCGAGGTTTGTAGTGGCACCCGTCACGGCATCCGTAGCGATAAAGCCTCCCATAACGGCGATGCCTTGGTGACCTGTGAAAGTGTCAAGAATATTTTTATTCGTCAAGTCGTAATCAATCAAATGCTTTACGCCTTGGCGTGTGGTTTTAAAGAGGGTGCGACTATCGTAGTGCTGAGCCTCGTTGATAAAGGTCGCAACAATGAGCGACGACAAACGTTCGCCAAACGCCACGATGGCATCTGCCGTTTTGTCTGTCAAATCTTGGATGAGGCACACCCCGTGAAGAATGCTGCGCAAGTCATGGAAGAGCGACTCCATGTGCTTCATCAATTCCGCTTGCTTTTCTTCTGCAATTTCTTCCTTGACAAGGTCCAAGTGGCGGCGAATGATGGCGTCAAGATCGCCAATGTAGGCGATGTCTCCCGTAGCTGCGCGCTTGCCAAGGGCGATAAGTTTATCGGTAATGCCTCCGAGTGCTGATACCACGATAATTAGGGGTTGGTCAGCACCTTCTGCAATTTTCTTTATGTTATGTAATCCAACGACAGAACCTACTGAGGAACCGCCAAATTTAAGTACTTTCATAATTTAGTGTGTTGGTTTTGTGAGTAATCTATAATATCTAGAACTTCTAGAAAATATAGAGCCTCTATGTTTCTATAACTTCACCTTACACTTCACCGCCTTGCTCTCATTTTGAAGTCGGTCAAGGGCAGTTACGACATAGGTGTATTTCGTTTTGCCATTTTCATAAGGGAGTTTATACATGGTCTTATTGGTAATGGCTACGATGTTCTTAGGATTGTTTAGGTCAATCTTTTCCTTGTTGGCAAAGCGATAAATGACGTAGGATTTTGCTTTGTCTAACTCATGTTTTGCCGAGGGTGCGGTCCAGAAGAGATAGTATCCGTCGGGCATCCACATGTCTTTCAACTTCTTCACCTTCTTGGGCGCTTTGTCGTCCAAGAAAGGCATGAGGGGTTGCAGGGCTGGGGTGGCGTGATAATTATATGCCAATTGTGAAGCATAACCTCCCTCATTGCGCACCACGGCTGCGCTATACCACAGACAAGAACCCACTACGTTGGGCAACTGGCGCTGTAAGCGGAACTTCTCAGCCATTTGGTTTTGCCCAGGATGCTGTAAGTCGGCCGCTTTTACGGTGCGCTCAACGTCCTGACCGATAACCAAGGGTCGGTTTCCAGCATAGCGCGACCACCAACGGATAAGCTCGTCATAGTCAGCCGCCTTATGTCCAATCTCCCAGTAAATCTGAGGCACGTTATAGTCCACCCATCCCTGGTTAATCCAATAGATGATGTCGGCATAGAGGTCATCGTAATTCTGCAAACCATTGGTCTTACTGCCGATAATGTTGCCACCATTCTTCTCGTTATGGTAAATACCGAAAGGACTGACGCCAAACTTCACCCAGGGTTTTGCACGATGGATAGTTGTTGAAAGTTTTTCGATAAAGCAATTCACGTTGTAGCGACGCCAATCGTTGCGGTTCTTATAACCATTGCTATACAACTTAAAGGTGACGTCGTCAGGAATTTGGCGTCCTGCTTCGGGGTAAGGGTAGAAGTAGTCATCAATATGGAGTCCGTCAACGTCATAACGCTTCACGATGTCCTCAGCAATCATGCAGATGTAATCATGATTCTCGGGCAAACCGGGGTCGAAGATAAGGAGGTCGCCATAACTGAAGAAGCGCTCGGGATTTTGCACATAGGGGTGAGTGACCGCCAATTCTGTGGTACCTTTTGTCTTGGCGCGGAAGGGGTTAATCCAAGCGTGGAGTTCCATATTGCGTTTGTGACATTCCTCAATCATCCAAGCCAAGGGGTCCCAGTAGGGCGAGGGCGTCTGTCCCTGTTTGCCGGTCAAGAATCGCGACCAGGGTTCGTAAGGACTCTCATAAAGTGCATCGGCTTCGCCACGAACTTGAAACATAATCGTGTTGATGCCGCAGGCTTGTAAAACATTTAACTGGTTGGTTAAGTTGGCCTGCATTTGGTGGCGACTCATTCCCTGAAATTGTCCATTGATAATCTGAATCCATGCTCCGCGAAATTCGCGCTTAGGAGCATCTTGACCGAAGACCATGAAGGGAAGGAATGTAAGAAGATACAAGAAGAATCTTTTCATTTTGTTCGTTAAGTTGTCTAAAAATAAAGCATCGTGAAAGGTGCATACGACCTTCCACGTCTCTTGTGTTGGTTATAAATACGCCCCAAAGTTAATGCTTTTTCGCATTTTAGAGCCCTCCACGCTTTAATATTTTTAACGCATGGTAATGAAAAACGGGAAAAACGGGTTTATCGCGAAAGCTATCCGTCTGAACAGGGGGAAATATGTTGTTGCCGAGAGGTCATAAGATAGGGTTAACTCCTTATGACTTCCACCTTTAAAATCTTACGTCTAAATATACAAAAACAAAGTCTAACATTCGGCGCACAGTTTGTAACTTAAGCGCTCGAATATTAGACTTTGTTTTAAGAATTAGGCATCGCGTTTTGAGTGGACGTTAGGTGCGCGCTTCTAATGGCGTCATTCCGTTGGTTATCAGTAATTCATCGCCATTGGCATCTACCTGAATGGGCAAGTCCTTACTGACGGTTCCCGCCAAAATATCGTGGCTGAGGCGGTTGAGCAACATGCGCTGCAGTGCACGCTTCACGGGGCGCGCTCCGAAATGCGGATCGTAGCCTTCGTGTGCAATAAGTTCAAGCGCTTGTTCTGTCAGCGTGAGTGTTACTTGCTGTTCTGCCAATCTGCGGCGAATTTGATTGACCTGGAGGCGCACAATTTCCTTGATGTCCGACTCGCTCAAGGGGTGGAAAAGGATAATGTCGTCCACGCGGTTTAAGAACTCGGGGCGGATAGTCTGCTTGAGCATTCCCATTACCTCATCCTTCAATTTATCCCCTTCGTGAGCGAAGAAGTCTTCGTTCGTCGTTCCTGCCTCACGCGCCGCGTCAAAACGGGCTTGAATGTGCGCACTGCCGAGGTTTGAAGTCATGATAATGATGGTGTTTTTGAAGTTTACCGTACGCCCTTTGTTGTCCGTCAGGCGACCGTCGTCGAGCACCTGAAGCAGAATATTAAACACGTCAGGATGCGCCTTTTCTATCTCGTCGAAAAGCACGACGGAGTAAGGTTTGCGGCGCACGGCTTCGGTAAGTTGTCCGCCTTCATCATACCCAACGTATCCCGGAGGAGCCCCAACGAGGCGGCTCACACTGTGCTTTTCTTGATACTCACTCATGTCGATGCGCGTCATCATCTGTTCGTCGTTGAAAAGTAACTCTGCCAGCGCTCGCGCTACTTCAGTTTTACCCACACCTGTTGTGCCGAGGAAAATGAACGACCCAATCGGTCGCTTCGGGTCTTGAAGTCCCGCACGGCTACGAAGAACGGCGTCGGCTACTGCTGTAACGGCCTCTTCTTGCCCAATAACGCGCTGATGAAGTTCTGCGTCAAGATGCAACAGGCGTTCGCGCTCACTTTGAAGCATGCGCGTGACGGGAATGCCGGTCCAACGACTCACGATGTCGGCAATGTCGTCGGCAGTAACCACTTCTTTCACCATGGCTTCGGCACCCTGGCGCGCCTTGAGGTCACTTGTGAGTTGCTCCAAGCGCTGGTCGAGAGCGGGAAGGGCACTGTAGCGAATTTCGGCCACTTTTCCGTAATCCCCTTCGCGTTCGAGGCGCTCGGCGGTGAAGTTGAGTTGCTCCTTCTCCTGCTTGAGTTTTTGGATTTCAGCAAGCACACCGCGCTCGCCCTCCCACTTTGCGCGGAGGTCCTTAACTTGTTCTTCAAGCGTCGCAATCTCGGCGTTCAGAGCCTCTAACTTCTTCTCATCTCCCTCACGCTTAATGGCCTCGCGCTCAATCTCGAGTTGGCGGAGGCGACGCTGTGCTTCGTCTAACTCTTCGGGTTGCGAATCACGCTCCATGCGGAGCTTCGCAGCCGCTTCGTCCATGAGGTCAATGGCTTTGTCGGGAAGGAAACGGTCGGAGATGTAGCGGTGAGAGAGTTGCACGGCAGCAATCAAGGCATCGTCTTGAATGCGTACGCGGTGGTGATTTTCATAACGCTCTTTGAGTCCGCGGAGAATGGAAATCGCGTCTTCGGGAGTGGGTTCTTCCACCAAAACCGTCTGGAAGCGGCGTTCGAGCGCCTTATCCTTTTCAAAATATTTCTGGTATTCCTCCAGCGTAGTGGCACCAATACTGCGGAGTTCGCCACGCGCCAAGGCGGGCTTGAGAATATTTGCTGCGTCCATCGCACCCTCGCTCTTGCCAGCGCCGACAAGGGTGTGGATTTCGTCGATAAAGAGGATGATACTGCCCTCAGCCGCCGTCACTTCATTGACCACGCTCTTCAGGCGTTCCTCAAATTCGCCCTTATACTTCGCCCCCGCCACGAGCGCTCCCATATCGAGGGAGTAGAGGTGCTTATTTTTCAAGTTCTCAGGCACGTCGCCGCGCACAATGCGCTCAGCGATGCCTTCAACAATGGCTGTCTTACCCGTACCCGGTTCACCGATGAGAATAGGATTATTCTTCGTGCGGCGACTCAAGATTTGGAGCACACGGCGAATCTCATCGTCGCGACCAATTACGGGGTCGAGTTTCCCATTACGCGCTTCTTCAACGAGGTTGCGAGCATATTTCTCTAGCGCTTGATACGTGTCTTCGCTCGAAGGAGAATCCACCTTCTTGCCCTTACGCAGTTCGGCAATCGCTGCTTTAAGTGGCGCTTCGGCAAGTCCTGCATCTCGGAGCATGCGTCCCGCAGTCGCCTTGCTTTTCAATAGTGCAAGGAGTAAGACTTCGAGTCCCACGAAGGAGTCGCCTTCACTTTTCGCCAAGTCTTGTGCTTGTTGCAAAACGGCTGTAGCGTCACGGTCAAGGTAAGGTTCTCCGCCTCCTTGAACACGAGGCATACTGCGCAATTCGCTATCTACTACGAGCAACAACTGTTGGGTGTTCACGCCAGTCTTGCCGAGCAAGAATTGTGTGACATTTTCCCCTACGTGAAGCACACCGTGAAGCAAATGTGTGGGTGTTACCACTTGCTGTCCGTTATTTTGCGCCAGCGTCACTGCTTGTTGCAACGCCTCTTGCGCCTTGATGGTAAAATTTTGGAAATTCATATGATGAGGTTTTGAGGTTTTGAAATTGTTAGGTTATAAGGTTATGAGGTTATGAGGTTATGAGGTTATAAGGTTCTGAGGTTCTGAGGTTCTGAAGTTAAGAGGTTCTGAAGTTTTAAGGTTTTCAGGTTTTAAGTTCTTAAGGAGTTAAAATCATCCTGCCTAACCCTATAGGTACTATAGCCACTATAGGAACTATAAAATCCAACGCCCTAAACTTTAATCTCTAAACTCTAAACTTTAAACTCTATCCTTCACCCTTTATCATTGCTAAAACCATGCCAGTCCTGGAAAGCACTATGATTTTTAACATTTTCTGCCATTTTTGTCATAAAGGAATCCCCCTTACTGACAAAATTGGCAGTAAAGGGGATTCCCTTTTAATTAAATATGTGTTACCTTTTAACCTCATAACCTCTTAACCTCAGACCTTCTTAACCTCTTCCCCGTTCCCCTTTCCATTTACACAAATGCGCCAATCCGCAATTGCCACACTTCGGATTACGGGCAGTGCAAGTATAACGCCCATGGAGCAATAACCAATAGTGGGAGGCAGCAACGGTTTCGTCAGGGATATAGCGGCGCAACGCTTTTTCTACGGCATAAGGAGTGGTAGCCGTCGGAGGAACAAGGTTGAGGCGGTGGCTTACGCGAAAGACGTGAGTATCTACCGCCAAAGCCGCTTTCCCAAAAGCTACCGCCTGAATGACATTTGCCGTTTTGCGACCCACACCGGGAAGCGTAGTGAGTTCTTCCAATGTCGTGGGAACTTCCGAATGGAAGTCCGCCACCAATTTCTTCGCCATCCCCACAAGGTGCTTCGCCTTATTATTCGGATAACTCACCGAACGAATGTAATGGAACACCTCTTCGGGAGTCGCCTTTGCCAAGTCTTCCGGAGTGGGGTAGGCGGCAAACAAAGCGGGCGTCACCTGATTGATACGCTTGTCCGTACATTGCGCACTCAGCATGACGGCAATGAGCAATTCAAACGGAGTTGTGTAATCCAACTCCGTCTCCGTGTCGTCCATAACGCTGCCCAAGTATTCCAACACGGCAGCTATCCTTGCTTTCCGAGATTGCATAATGATAAATTAAATAGGTGTAAAGATTCGTGACGCATAGAGGTTAAGACATAAGAACAAAAGAAAAGTTCATAATTCTATAAGTTCCGCATGGCGCTCTCCCCCTGTTTATAGGGGGAGGGGACCACGTAGTGGTGAGGGGGTGCAAATACAGATAACCTCGTTGATTATTTTTCTTGTCAACAGAAAACAGACAATAGACAATAGACTACCATCCGGATGGGACCGTTGACCGTTGTCCGTTGACCGTTGACCTCAAAAATCTGTGTAATCCCTGTAATCAGTTGATAAAACCCTTCTGTTTCTTATATTCTTCTGTCTAAAAACAATATCAGTATAAGTTGACAATAAAAACCTGTCTTTCCGTCAGAAAACTTCCCCCGCAGGTCAGTTGTTCTCTTTTCTCTGTACTCTGTACTCTGTTCTCTATACTCTGTACTCTTCTACCCAATCGCCTGCAATCTTGCAATATACTTACCGATAATGTCAAACTCCAAATTCACCTTCGTACCCACCTGAATGGCATGGAAATTCGTGTTTTCGTAAGTGTAAGGAATGATGCACACCTGGAAACTGTCTTCCGTAGGATTGCAAACCGTGAGGCTCACACCGTTTACCGTCACGCTGCCCTTATCTACCGTGAAATACCCACGGCGAGCCATCTCTGCGTTATATATATATTTAAATGTGTAGATGTAAGAACCCTGAGCGTCCTCAAGCGCCACGCATTCCGCAGTTTCATCCACGTGTCCCTGTACGATATGCCCGTCCAAGCGACCGTTCATCATCATTGAGCGCTCCACATTTACCAACGAACCTACTTCAAGGCAACCTAAGTTAGAGCGACGCAACGTTTCGAGCATCGCCGTAACTACATACGTATTGCCTTCAATCTTAACGACAGTCAAGCACACACCATTGTGCGCCACGCTTTGGTCAATCTTCAACTCAGAAGTGAAAGGACACTCCAAGGTGAAGTGAATATTCTCTTGATCTTTTTCAATGGCAACAACGCGCGCCATTCCTTCTACAATTCCTGAAAACATAAAAGTTGTATCTTTATCGGGTTAATTTCCGACAAAGATACAACTTTTTTTTTTATTGAACTCTACTCACCTGCAGATTGCCTCTCTGACTGCTCTTTTTGACAGAAGAACAAAAACAGTGTAATCTTGTTGATAAATAAAAGTCAACAGACTATAGACAACAGACAACAGACTATAGACTACCATCCGGATGGGACCGTTGACTGTAGTCCGTTGTCTATTGTCTGTTGACCGTTGACCTCAACACGCGCAGATACACGTGATACGTGGAAATATATAACTTTAGACATAAGAACAAAAGA
>CALCUV010000065.1 GCA_937906765.1 uncultured Prevotella sp. | reverse complement strand
GAGGAGGAGAAGCGAGGATTCGGAAATGCGCCAACGGGATTTCTTGGCTTTGCGTTTGTCAAGGCCGTAGGTGATGAAGGTGATGAGATTGAGGGCTAACAGACCGTAAATAATGAGGGCGAGCATAACTAATAGGGGGATGCAATTACGGGTTCCAACACATCTTCACTGGGCCAGTGAGGAAGGAAAAAGAGAGGGCGGGGCTTGCCTCCGAGAGCGGTCCAATCAATACGCTTCAACCCGCTAAAATCTGGCGGACCGAAGGCAAAGGAACGGCCATAAAGCAAAATGGCTCCCCTTGATTCGTCAATCTTCCAAAGTCCGCCACCATAGGGGCAGTCTTCGTGATAATCCAATAAGTCGCAGTGTTGATAGACACGCCCAAATTTCATGACGCCGTCTTGAGTGATGATGAACTTTTGGTACATAAGGTTGTGAGGTTATGAGGTAGGAGGTCGTGAGGTTCTGAGGGACTTTCCAGGGTGTAAGGGATTTAAGGTTTTTAGGGGCATTAAAATTCTAAGGTCATTAACGTCTTGCGCAGGAAAACCGCATGGTATTTCTCAAAACCTTACCGCCTCAAAACCTTATAACCTCACCCATAAATTGTCGCTACCAGTTTGCGCGCTCCGCCATAGTCGCGAAATTCGCAGAGGTAGATGCCTTGCCAAGTGCCGAGCGCGAGGCGCCCATTCGTAATGGGGATGGTGAGACTCACGCCGAAGAGCGAGGATTTGGCATGCGCGGGCATGTCGTCAAGACCTTCCATCGTGTGGTCGTAATAAGGTTCGCCTTCACGCACGAGATGGTCCATAATTTTGCTCATATCCGTGCGCACATCAGGGTCGGCATTCTCGTTGATAGAGAGTGCGCATGAGGTGTGTTGCACAAAGAGGTTGAGCATTCCCACCTGGGGCAACGGATGGGGCAGATGCTCCATCACCTCACGCGTAATGAGGTGGCATCCACGGCGCTTGGGCGAAAGTTGAAAGGAACTTTGCGTAATCATTTCTGTAAGTTGAAGCAGTTAGATGCAGATTGTCATCTTGGGGTGACGCATATTGTCTGCTGTGCGTAACTCCCCCGAAACAATAAGTAACTTACGGCGCACAATGTTACTTAAAAGTGCGCCAATAAGTAATTTCAAATTCCGTATAACTGATATTATTTCTTGCCTCAATGAATGTTTATGTTAACATCAGGATTGGGGCGCTTCACATTACGGATGCTGATTTCCGTGATGAGGTGTTGGTGAGATTTAAACTCTAAGCGGTCAATCAGTCCGTCGGGATACGAGAGTTCAATATAGGGTTCTTTCTGTTCATTAAAGACCACCTTCACCTTCATTGCCCCTTCGGGATTAAAGCGGTTTGCTTCAAACACGCCTTCAAGGTGCACTAAGAATTCTTCGCGACTAATGATGGGGTCGGGAAGGTTTTGCGAGGTGTAATAAAGGTCTTTGTGGAGCACCTTGCAGAGGGGGAAGGTGTGGAGATTGCGGAAGGCTTCGAAGAGCACCTGAAGGAGCATCTCGTGTGTGTAAGCCTGTCGTGGCGCCATGCGTTGTCCGGGAAGCATTGAACCATAATGTAATTGCGCCGTGTAACTGCCGCCCTTCAACCACTGACAGCGTTCGCCCTGTTTGTCATAGAGCGAAACGTAAACCATTACGGGGAAGCGTCCCGTCTGATAATAATGTGAGAGTGCGGGAGTGACGTCCTCCTCCATGAAGCGCGAGGCGGCGCAATAGTCTTCGTCGCTCTTTACCCACAGACTGCGGTGGCGCGAAGCCAAGAAGTCGGGACCGTCTTCGCCTTCGAATGCCTCCTCCAAGTCATGACTTAAGAAGGATTTTATGACTTTCTTCGCAAAAGTCAGGCGTTCGGCATCGTTCATCTCAATGCCCACTTCCGAGGGTTTACATTTATGAATAAATTTGCGAGGTGTGTCGCGCTGTGTGAGGGGTGTGAAGGAGCGAACTTCAGTGCTGGGGCGCTCTTCAAAACTGGCGGTCACGCGCATCTTACCCATTAATATCAAAGTGCCTTCGATGGCGGTGCCTTTCTGGAGAAGCGCCTCGCCATTGGGAATCTGTTGAGAGGGGATGAACACGGAGAGGTCGTGTTTCTGACCGCTACGGGGATTACTGTAAGGTATGCCCACTTCTACCTCGTAAAGCGACGGAATCATTACGTCAAGGTCGTTATAAACTTCCTGAATGGGCGCTCTGAAACGGCACACTTCGGGGTGGATTCCGTCAATCTGAACGAAGGAATGTAATGCCGTTGTGCCCCCAAAGGGAGAAGCGCTCTGCGATTGCCCAACGACGGACGCGTTATAGGCCATTCCATAGAGGTCGAAGACATAACATTGACCGGCAAAGTATTGGTCGCGGTTTTTTAAGTACTCCGTGTCGTAGAAAGTGACACGCATTAAGGGGTCGTCGGCAAAGTGGGCGCAGATAGTGGCTTCCACGCCGTTGTCGCGCTCATACACCTTGTCAACAATCAGATAATGCGTGCGCGAAGAGTCAATGCGGGGAATCATGGTCACCATTGCGGGAATGCCTTCGTCGATATGGAAAATCGTTTGAATACCCGCGTTGCCCGGCAGTGTGAGTTGGTGGTAAGAATCTACTTGATGCTCGTAAGGAGGATTTTCCTTCGGCAATGAAACAATGTTTCCGCCAATGGGGAGTCCCACTTTGAGGCACTTCTGCACCCACATGTCGAGCGTCGTAGCAATAGTGTGGCGCTTGTCACAAATAAAACTGCTCCAAACATGCTGATCCCAAGCAAAGTCTCCCTCATAACGCGCCTTGGTGCGCTCACGCATGATAATCCCTATACCTGTTACGACGCCCGCTCTCACTGCCGTGAGCCCCGCTTGGAACTTCTCTTCCTTAT
>CALCUV010000064.1 GCA_937906765.1 uncultured Prevotella sp. | reverse complement strand
AATACCCCGTGCGGGGCATTTTTATAACACGAACCGAAGGTTGCGCAAGTCAATACCACGATTTTTTTACAATCCGGAGGGTATTCGTGAAATTCGTATGCGATTAGCAAATCTCTACCTGCACGATGATTCGTGTTATTCGTGAAATTCGTGTTCTAAAAATAAAGAGAAAGTTTACTGGACAGCAATAATTGATAAATAAATCTCCCTGTCGTGTTAAGCGCAACGAAATGTTAGCAACCTACAGTTCTACATTTACTGGCAAATGACGCCTCCGCGCATCTAAACAAAAAGGCGGTAGAAAAGATTGTATATTTTTACGTTTTAAGTCTTAAATAAGGCGCACAAAGTTAGACTTTGTTTTTGCTAAAAGAGGTATGCGCTGAAGTATCAAAGGGTACGTCATCCCTACTCGACACAAAAACCCCTTATTCTTTCTTTCAACAGAGAGAATAAGGGGTTTATTTTTAGGCAACGATATAGGAATTGACACTAAGTTTCATTTCATACCCCCTCCCCGCCAAAGGCTTTGGCGGGGAGGGGGTATGATGATGCTTCTTATATTGGGTCAACTGCGATATTATTACCTATTTCGATGCAAGTCTGCCATCCTTACGAGGGCATTACGAAAGTGATTTTACCTGACGGTAATAAAACTGAAACGTGTGACTATCCCAAAGGACTATTTCCGTAAGCATTATCACCTTCATCACTTCCTCCAAATGCCAGAACTAATCCATAGAAGGGTATTAATTGATACCAACCAGGATTTCCCCTATCGTGACAACGTTTTGTGTTTTGTGCTATCATAAACCAGAAATAGGGGATTGAACCAATTAGGAGAACTGCAAAGTCTCCATCGAAAGTCGTTATGACAACAAACTGAAGAATATAACTATATAACGTAGCGAGAATGTTAGATAGCCAATATTCTGTTCTTCGGATTCTACCGTGAAAAGAAAATGGTCTTCTAAACATACCTACGTTAGTAAAATCAGGATCATTGTAGGGAGATTCGAATCCAAATGAGTTTTCTTCTTGAACCTGTTCTTCATCAATTATTTCCACTGAATTAAGTTGTTCAAGATAAGTGCCACATTTTTCACATGTAATAACGTTATCATCAGCAACAAGATGATTACAATTAGGACATTTTTTCATAATCAGGAGTTTTAGAGATTACAGATTCATCACAAGTAAGGAAGCTAAAAATTGATATCCATGATAAAGTCAACCTGCACCTACAAAGGTAGGTATAAATTTGCTTATCTGTTAAGTATCCGCTCAAAAGTCTTTTTAAATAGTTTTTCTACAACTGATGACGGACTAAGTTTAGAGAAACTAAGGTTCACTATCCTCTAAATAAGGGAGGTAATAGTTTTTAGCGTCCTCATCCAAATTGGTGTTTGTAATTGAGGCGCGCAACGTACGCCTTAACCACTCCGCACGTTCCATATTGCCCAAATCCTTATACACCTGGATGTAGGGATATAGGAGTCCCACGTAATGCAACTGCATATTTTTAGACCCTTCCCATTCATCCTTTGGAGTGTAATTCGGGTCGGTGAAGAAATCCAACTTATACTTCTCAATGGCTCTCAGAGATGCCTCCGTATTGTCGTAAGGGTCGGGGCTGTATTTCCGCACCAATCCCTCAGAATAGAGACATGACTTCAAGAGTTCCAGTTGTTCTTCCACCACAAAATATTCAAGATACTTCACAGAGGGTCCGAAGTAAATAGGTCGCCCCGTCTGGTCACTCAGATACTTAATAAAGTCAAGGAAATAGAAGGGGAAATGGTCAAAATCCACACTTTCTCCATTCACTCGGAAAGGCTGGATTCGGAGTTGGGAACAGACGCTATCACGAAAGCGTTCATCGTAAAGGAATACGCTTGGCACCACCGTCTTTCCCTGATGCAAATTCAGGGCCCTTTGCAAGACTATCTTAGGTAAGACCTCCAAATCGCCATTACCCAGGAAGATGGCATTTTCAGGCAATCCCAACAACTGGTTATCATTATAGCGTAAGGCGTATTCGGGATAGTAATGCCCCTCATATAGTTTCTTCGCACATGCTGTGAACTGCGCACCACGCCTTCCCTTATCAGCATCAGCGCCCGTGCGCCACAAATAAGCAAGTAAGCAATCCACGGTTATAAGATCGGC
>CALCUV010000063.1 GCA_937906765.1 uncultured Prevotella sp. | reverse complement strand
TATTGTGATTCTGCAAATGCGGCTACGGGTTCAAAGTTTGACGCAAACGCGAATGTGGAAAACAAAAACATTGCGACGCTCATCAGTGAACTTCCCAAGCAGGGCTTTATCCGCTTGAACCGTCGCTTGCTTTGTGACCGCATCAAGGAAATGTATGGCAAGGAAGTGGCTGACCGCTACATCTACCTCCTTAAGAACCACTACATTTATAAGAACGACGAAACCAGTCTCGCTAACTATTGCGCCTCTATCACAATGTATCCCTGGTTGCTCGGAGGTACGAAGAGCATTGGCGGTAACTCCGTTGCGCCCACGAATCTGAAGAGTTTTTGTGGCGGATTTGTGAACATGGTATTCATTGTTTCGAGCATGCTTTCGGGAGCTTGTGCTACGCCTGAGTTCATTATGTATATGAACTACTTCCTTGAAAAGGAATATGGCACAGACTATTTCCGCCGTGCGGGAGACCAGGCTGATAATTCCTTGCGCCAGCGCACGATTGACAAGGTTATTACCGACTGTTTCGAGCAAATCGTTTACTCAATTAACCAACCCACGGGAGCACGTAACTTCCAGAGTGTCTTCTGGAACATATCTTACTACGACAAGTACTATTTCGAAAGCATTTTCGGCAACTTCTACTTCCCCGATGGCACACAGCCCAACTGGGAAGGCGTAAGCTGGTTGCAACAGCGCTTTATGGAATGGTTCAACCAAGAAAGAACAAAGACCGTTTTGACATTCCCCGTAGAAACAATGGCACTGCTCACCGAAAATGGGGATGTTAAGGACCAGGAATACGGCGACCTCACTGCGCGTATGTATGCTCAGGGTCACTCCTTCTTTACGTATATGAGCGATAACGCAGACTCGCTCGCTTCATGCTGTCGTTTGCGCAACGAAATCCAGGATAATGGTTTCTCTTACACACTTGGTGCCGGCGGTGTGAGCACGGGTTCAAAATCAGTGCTTACGATTAACCTCAATCGCTGTGTTCAGCAAGCGACAAGGGAAGGTCGTCCTTACTGTGACTTCTTGAATGAAGTGGTTGACTTGGTGCATAAGGTGCAGATGGCTTATAATGAAAACTTGAAGCACCTCCTCAACAAGGGTATGCTTCCCCTTTTCGATGCAGGTTATATTAATATTAAGCGTCAGTATCTCACCATCGGCGTAAA
>CALCUV010000062.1 GCA_937906765.1 uncultured Prevotella sp. | reverse complement strand
GCCAATTGCACGTATTCGTTCTTGCTTACGTCGGTAACAGAGTCGTTGGCATAAAATTCGCTTTCGGAAATCACCTTGATAGGGCCTTTTACTTCCAAGGTAACATCTCCAGTTTCTTTGTCAACAACTCGCGTTCCGTTGTTAAGGAAGTTGGAGATTTGCGCACCTTCAGTTTTGCGCATTTCGGCATAGGTGTCTTCGTCTTCGCAGGAGCAGAAAGCGGGTGTGAGCATTCCTGCAACAAGAGAGAGGCCTATAAATTTGTAAATCTTAGTTCTAATGTTCATTGTTTATTCAAATTCGGGGGCAATGAGTTTGTAGCCCTTGCCGTGCACATTTAAAATTTCCACAGTGGGGTCGTCCTTCAAGTGCTTGCGGAGTTTGGTGATGTAAACGTCCATTGAGCGTGCATTGAAATAATTGTCATCCACCCAAATTGTCTTGAGCGCATAATCACGTTGGAGAATTTCACCCATATTCATGCAGAGAAGCGTGAGCAAGTCACATTCCTTTGTTGTAAGCTTAAGTGACTGACCATCTTTATGGGTAAGCGTTTGCTTCTGTGTGTCAAACGTGTAACTACCGATGGGATAAGTTGTGCGCTCCTTGTTTTTAAGTTTCATGCTTCTGCGCATTACGGCCTCGATGCGGTAAGTTAGTTCCTCCATTGAGAAGGGTTTGGTGAGGTAATCGTCAGCTCCGAGTTCGAAACCGAGATATACGTCTTCCTTCATGTTGCGGGCGGTGAGGAAGATTACGGGGATGTCTTTATTTACCTGTTTTACTTCCTTTGCAAGGGTGAAACCGTCCTTACGGGGCATCATTACGTCAAACACGCAAAGGTCAAATTTATCTTCAAGAAACGTTTTATAACCAATTTCTCCGTCAGCGCAGAGCGTTGTGTTAAAACCTTTTGCATTAAGATACTCGCGGAGCAACATGCCTAGGTTTTCGTCGTCTTCACAAAGAAGAATCTTTTTCTTTTCGTCCATAATAGTTTGAGGTTTGAGGTTAAAAGGTTTAAGGTTAAGTGTTCTTAGGTTTTAAGGTTCAGACGTTCTGAGGTTCAGAAGTTTTGAAGTTAAGAGGTTCTGAGGTTCAGATGTTCTGAGGTTAAAAGTTTTTTTGTTAATGTCTTTTTCTTAGTGTTTTTGTAGTTGATATTTTATAGATAAAAGGTTTGTTACTCATTTTCAGAGAGCGGGATTTCGATGACAAACTTAGTGCCTTCTCCCAAAGTGCTCTCTGCCTGGATGGTTCCCTTATGATTCTTGATAACGTTCTTCACATAGCAAAGTCCAAGTCCGAATCCCTTGACATCATGTCGGTTGCCGGTGTGAACACGGAAGAACTTTTCAAAAATCTTTTTCAAATCTTCTTTCTTGATTCCAATACCATTGTCGGCAATACTGATGCGGAGTTTGTTGTTATGGTTTTCCGTTTCAATTGTCAGTTGGGGATTGACATCAGAGCGTTTGTATTTAATGGCATTGTCAAGAAGATTGAAAAGCACATTAGTAAAGTGCATTTCGTCGGCTAAAAGAGTGGTCTCTGTAGCATTCAGATGGGTGATTATTTGCCCACCCATGCTTTCCGTTTTAAGTCGGAAAACGTTGACTACGTCATCAATTACGGCGTGTGCATCAATGTTTTTGCGCTTAAAGGTTTCGCCCTTGTTTTCAAACATGGATATCTGCAACACTTTTTCAACCTGGAATCGCAAGCGCTTGGTTTCATCGTTGATAATGCCGGTTATGTGTTTCAACATCGCATCACTTTTTCCCACTGAGGGATCGTTGAGCATTTGTGCGGCAAGCGAGAGCGTTGATAAGGGAGTTTTAAACTCGTGAGTCATGTTGTTGATAAAGTCTGTCTTTATTTCTGACATGCGTCGCTGACGATGGAAGAGCCAAACGGTGATACAGAAAACAAAGAAGAGCATTACCGTAAACATGATTGCTGGTATCATGAACTTAACCGATGAAAAGACGTAGCGCTGAAAGTCAGGGAAGTGGATGTGTATGATTGCCATTTGATGAGGCGACTCATTGGCAAAAAGCGTTTGCGTGTAAGCATTCTCTTCTCCCTTCGAGTCATAATCACAACACCTAAAGATTTCTCTGCCGTCCGGAGTGGTCACCCTAAGATGGTAAGGAATTTCAACACCATTGTTGCTGAGGTAATAACTCAGGAGCCTGTCAAGTTCAACAAAGTCAATGCGCTTTTCGGGTGGCAAATGGTCGGCTTCATAAAGCATGGCAACAACCACTTCATTGACTAAGGTCTTCTGATAAACGTAACGGTCGCGAAGTTTACGTCGTAACTCGTTTGAAGGTCTGCGTTGGCGTGGAGACATCCGCAAAGAAATGCCGGAAGGTGGCAATGTCTTTTCAAATTCGGGAACTTGTATGTCGTGAAGATTCATCAAACTGTCCCTCAAAAGATGAAAATCTTTAGCAGTAGGCGACGTTGACGAGTTTGTTGTGGATTTAGCATCCGAATTCCCTGATTTCAGCAAAATACGCTCTAAAGCACGCTCCGTAGAATTCATTTCTATGCGGCGAACTGTGCGGAACAAACTACGGTTTACCGACTCGTTGAATTGCTCCTTACGCATCTCGTGCACTTGGTAGTAATAATAGACCTGAAGGCCTATCAATATGACTATGGAAACTCCCCAAAGAATGGCGATGAGGTATATCGTTCTTTTTTTCATACGGCAAAAGTAAAGGGCAAAAACAATACGGCAAAATTTTACTTAATTTTTTTGGCAAAACACCGCATTTTTAACAAATATAATATATTTGATTAACGAATCGTTAACTAAATTACAACATAATTAAACTTCTTGATAGAAAATTCATTCGTTTAAACATGCCCGTTTCAGACATTGTTAAACGACAAATACTTTTAGGAAAAATTAAGTCTCAAAGAATGAAAAAACTTTGAGACTTAAGAAAAATTCTTTGAGACTTAATTTAGGCATTTTAAATAACAATTTGGCGACCATTTAATTTAGTTGAAAACAAGAAAGAGATGGAGGGGATAAATTGCTATTTCGTTGTTGTCATTTGCAAAAGCGGGGACAAATATTGCAAAAGTGGAGACATATATATAATATGTGTCACGTCTTACACCTGAGGGTTTAGAATTTCTTTTACAATATCTAATGCCATTTTCACATTGGGCACTTCAAACAAGGCGAGGCTGCGCTTGCCATTGCGTTCGTCGAGTTTGCATCGCTTGATGTGGTGCACGGCATAGGTGAGCACATTGCCGAAAGTCTCGCTTTGATAATACATACTCTTGGGGTTGCTCACGAAATAGAGGGTCATGCGACCGTTCTTGAGCGTGATGCGCTCCACACCGAGTTGCTTTCCGAGGCGACGGAGGGGTTGGATGCGGAGTAACTCTTCGCCTTCAGGGGGCAAGGGACCAAAGCGGTCGAACATGCGTTGGCGGAACGCTTCCAACTGCACCTCTTCGGAGATTCCGTCAAGTTCGCGGTAAAGAAGCATACGTTCGCTACTTCCTGGCACATACGTTTCAGGGAAGTAGGCGCGAAGGTCGCATTCGATGCTACATTCGTCCACGAATTGGGCAGCGTCAATGTTGACTTCGGGTTTCACGCCCTCTTCTGTTTCGTAGAGTTCGGCAAATTCCTCATTCTTGAGTTCCGCTACGGCTTGCGCAAGAATCTTCTGGTAGGTCTCATACCCGAGGTCGGCAATAAATCCGCTCTGTTCGGCACCCAGCAGATTTCCTGCGCCACGAATGTCCAAGTCTTGCATAGCAATGTGGATGCCACTGCCGAGGTCGGAGAAATTCTCAATGGCCTGCAAGCGACGGCGTGCGTCGTCAGGAAGCGCAGAAAGCGGAGGTGCGAGCAGATAACAGAAAGCCT
>CALCUV010000061.1 GCA_937906765.1 uncultured Prevotella sp. | reverse complement strand
CATGGATGTATGACGCCGAGCAGGAAGGCATGCGCACGCACCCCAATTTCGTGGTGAACATCGCCAATGCCTTACGCACACAAACACCTCTCCTCTTCGCCACTCGGGAATACCGTGGCATCACCGACGTGCGTGAGGTGGTGGAAATCCTTCCCCACTGCTTCAACCTTCCTGGAGGTATTTATAACTTTGGTTCGGAAAATCCGCAAAACACTTTTGACACAGCCCTCGCCTACGTCCGCTTTCTTCAAAAGCAAACTCCCGAAGCGTTCACAAATATGCCTCCCGAGGAACTCATCCTCCCCGACCCCGAGCGCTTCCCGACTCACATTCGCAACATCAGCATAAACATGCATAAACTTCATGCCGAACTCCCCGAAGGTGTATGCTTTAGTTCTACAATTGAAAGTCTTCAGAAATTCGCACTAAGGTTTTTATAATCTCATAACATCCAAACTTCAAAACGTCATAACCTATCATTTCTAAACCTATGTCCCTACACATTATCGATCACCCCTTGGTGCAACACAAATTAAGCATCATGCGCAATAAGGAGACTTCTACGCTGAAGTTTCGCGAACTTCTAAAAGAAATAGCCATGTTTATGGGGTATGAAATTACCCGCGATTTCCCGTTAGAATACGAAGAAATTGAAACTCCCCTAATGAAAATGAATGCCCCTAAGATTTCAGGGAAGAAGGTTGTAATAGCGCCCATTCTTCGTGCGGGTCTCGGAATGGTGGACGGTTTACTCTCGCTCATCCCTTCGGCACGCGTGGGACACATTGGCATGTATCGTGATGAAGAAACCTGTCAACCCGTTTTCTATTATTATAAAATGCCTGCGGGAAAAGACCGCTTGGTCATAGTTACCGACCCCATGCTTGCAACTGGGGAAAGTGCTTGCGACGCTATTTCTAGATTGAAGAATGATGGTTATACCCATATCCGCTTGATGTGTCTTGTTGCTTCTCCCAAGGGTGTAAAAGCTGTTACGGAGAATCATCCCGATGTTGACATCTATTTAGCAGCACTTGACGAGGGACTTAATGAGAAGAATTATATTCTCCCTGGTCTTGGAGATGCTGGCGATAGAATTTTTGGCACAAAATAGAGACGTTACTAAAGTGATTTTGCCGCATAACAAAATAAAAGCCGAAACGCAAATACTAACTGCGCTTCGGCTTTCTTAATTTGTGGGTCGTAAGTCTCTTTTTCTATCTTCCCTTTGTATAAGTTATTTCATAGAAGCAGGGATAGACGCCATTCATTGCGTCTTTCTGACCTTCTGTACTCGGAACGATGAGGCGCACTTTTGCTACTTCAGCATTGGGATCACTTTGACGCCCTAATTTAATAAATTGCAGGGGAAGAATCCAACCTGAAGGAACGGAAGGACCATAAAGACTGCTCATCAATCCACTTGTAAATGACGCCGTGATTGTGCCGTAATTCTTTTGAACAGTCATGCGGTCGGGATAGATTTCCGTAGCGGCAGATTGAGCATTTGTACTTTGGATAGAGTCGCCAGCAATGTTAAATTCAAGGTGACGACAAATCACGGTTGCCGACTCTCCGTCTTGCAAGCGTTCGCCTGTGCCTTCTCTAACAATTTGCATATAGACTCCCGAACCAGCAAGGAGCACGTACT
>CALCUV010000060.1 GCA_937906765.1 uncultured Prevotella sp. | reverse complement strand
CCTACACAAAATATTACAAAGGGCTGTTTGACGAATCGCAGTACTACGAAGGCAGCATGACGCTGCTGCGGAACTATTCCCTGCAACGGAGCGTCTACATCCAGGGAATATACCCGCAGGACAAGGCCCTTGTCACCATCGAGTCCATTGACTCCTACAATTTCCAGAGCGGAATCCTTGTCCTGTCGGGCAAGACGGAATGGAAAGGCACGTCTGAAGACAACCTTGACACCCGCCCTGCCAACGGAACTCTATACATGCGATTCCATGTGGGAGACTATGTTTGGAACGGCACCGCGTGGGTGCTTGACACGGGAACAGATTCCCCGTGGGTCGAAGTAAGCACCGGCACGTGGCCATTGTCGACGTCTGGTGCAGGCACGATTCTCAACACCCGCAACCTCGATGACCCATACCCTGCTTTCAACGGATATGGAATGCCTGTCAGCGGAAACATCGGAGGAAAGGTAAAAGTGGAAATAAAAGGGTTTGCCGACTATTACGGCGCACTATCAGGCGAGATATGGATTTCAGACCTGAACATCGAGTTCCTTCGCTCAACGTCCGTCAGCAATTACAACGACCGCGACAGCAATCGCTACAAGGCCGTGTCGGGGAAGTTCATCGACGGCATCTCAATCTCCACCATCTTCGCAAGCGACGACGGCAACGCGGCTGGTTATGGCATCCTGCTATATAGCGACTACCGATACCTGACGACAATTCCTTACGGCGTTACGACACAGCACACATGGCACCACCCAGAGCAGCATCTGGCCGACCGAATTGCAAAATACTACGGGGCGAAGGTTCACAACGTGAAGGTTTTGTACGTCTTGGATGGTGCAATCCGAAGCATCACGCCTCTGAACACCGTCACGATTGACGGAAAGACTTACATCACAGCGAGCATCTCAATGGATGTGGGCGAAGATTTGACAACTTTAATTCTCGTAGAAATATGATCATCAAAGGCAATGACATCATCATCACTACCGGCAGCGGCTCCAATACCCAGGGAGGCGGCACTGTGCTTGGAATGATGAAAAATTGTGACATCGACATCAAGTGTGACACTATCGAAACATGTCCGTCGGCGAATGGGCGATACAAGACATTCATCCCCGGGCGCATTGAGTGGTCGCTGTCGAGTAATCACCTCATCGAAACAATGTACTCATTTCTGATTAAGGCGGGCACTGGCGTTGTTTTGCAAATCAGAAACAGGAACAACACACGCGACGCACTCTACGGGAATGCCATCATCACCGAATGCACCATTTCAGCAAGCAGAGGAAACCTTGCGGTAGGTTCATTCAAATTCAGGGGAAGTGGCATTCTCCGAGGATTCACGTAATAATGGAATAACTTGGTTAGCTTAGTTTTTGTTTAATGGTTTTTTAGTTGAAGGGCACTGACCTCGCGGCCGGTGCCCTTTTTTCATTTCTTCTCGATTGCAGCCTTCAGCAGGTCGAATTCTTCATGCACGCTGGCTGCTACCACTTTCGCATAGCGTTGTGTCTGGGTGATGTTACTATGCCCGAGCATCCGTGACAGGTTCTCAATCTTCACACCTTTGCGCAAGGCGAACGTGGCGAAGGTGTGGCGGGCCATGTGCGAATGAAGTGGGCGAGATATTCCACACGCCATGCCCAGCGCCTTCAACGCATGGTTGTAGTCGGCATTGCTAATCTTCGGCAATTCGAAGTTGTATTTCTCCAAGACGGCCACGACAGGCGGGAGCAGCTGTGACACATACGGCACGCCCGTCTTGATACGCTCGCCCACATTGCGCCAGGCACCATCCACAAGGCGGTAGTTCTTTATGTCGAAAGCCTGCATGTCACCATAGGAGAGGCCCGTGTACATCTGGAACACGAAGAGATCATGCGCCACGTCCATCACGCTACCACGCAACGGGCGGATGCTCTCGAAGGCTTCCATCTCTTCATCGGTCAGATAGTCCATCGTTTCACGTTCACCACGCTTGAGCTCGCCCCTCATGCGGTCGTATGGGTTTTCGTCGATGACTCCCAGTTTGTACGCACGTCCGAACATCGCCTTCAGGCACTTGTGGTAGTTATAGACGGCAGCGTCGCTCAGCGGCTTTGCCGGTTCGCCCATCCGTTTCTCCGCTTCGCTTTGTTTCGCCGTCAATCCATGCAGCCACGCATCGAACTTGTAGACGTTCTCGACGGTCGCATCCCTCCAGGTTCTGATGCCACCGAAGGCCTTCAGCCGTGCAAGCAGAGGGTTGTAGTGCTTCATCGTTCCTTCTCGCAGACCGAGCAACGGCAGCTGGTCTTCTATCCAGTCGGCCACCTCGTTGCCGTCAACCGTGATTTTCTTCTCAGGCGACCATACGCGACGTTTCACCTCGGTAGCGTCGATGGGTTCTCCAGCCTCCAACATGGCTGTCACCTCTTCCGTGACTCTCTTCATGATGACGATGAGCTGCTTGTTCAGTTCGGCAGCATCGGCACGGTTTACCACTGAGCCGAACGCAAACTCCCCCCTGCGCACGCGCACGCCCGTAGGTATATAATAGGTTTTTCGGTTGTGGGTGATCCTGACTTCGACGGGGCCTTCCTTCCCAGCCGCCGTCCTGTTGCGATGGTCAAATACAATTTGCGTGTTCATTTTTCTTTCATTTTTAAAGTTAAATGTTTTACAAATTTTTACCCCTATGTTTACCCCACTGGTTGAAGGGGTAAACATTTTGCATTTTCATATACCAAAATCGACCTATTTCGACCGATTTAGTTTTAATGCCGTTTTTAAGGAGTCCTCGCAAATTCCCAATAAATAAAGGGGTTTCGGCCATTTTCAACCGTTACCCCTTAATTTTGGATGTGATCCGCTTGGGGTAATACGGGTGTGCGGGGCTCCGGCTATTTTAGGGAGGTTTGGGGTGGTAAGACATAGCCGTGGGGGTAAAGATTAGACATTTTTTCGTTTTTGTAACTTATCAGCGACGCCAACCGGGAAGGGGTAGTCTTCCAGGTCGGTGCGCTTAGATAAGGTTATGAGATGATGTTGGAGTTCTTCGGTGCGCGCCTTCAGGAGGGCGATGTAGTCATCCTTTTCTTTTACACGCGCGCGAAGGTCGGCAATCAAGTCGTCTTTGGATGCTGCTTCTCGCATCAGGGAAGCGATGGTTTGTTTTTGCGTCTCAATGGTTTGCATCTGAGCGGCGAGAGCGGCGTTCATGATGCTGGAGGTGTCAGGTATCGACGACGCACTCTGTGGGGGCGATTCCGGTTTTGGAACATCTTCGGCCAGCATGTGATACGGGTCTTCACCTCGTAGCCATTGCAGGTTGAAGATGCAGCCGGATGCCGTCTGCAACTTCGTAATAATATCCTCTGTCACTTCGGTGCGGTCCTTCAGTATGCGCGTGATGGTGTCTTCGCTCACGCCCATACGCCGTGCAAGTTCCTTTTGTGTCTTTATTCCGTGGTTGCGCTTCAACTCATCAAAGGCAGCCGCAAAAATATTGTTCTTTAACCTCATAAAACCGCGTTAATTTGTTAATGTATTATAAAAAGCCGCACAAAACCGCACAGGTTTGAAATCTTTGTATTATATTTGCACCCGAAACAAATAAAGAAAGAGTTGGGCACAAGAATAGCTGTCAGGCGCAGGGCGTCTTTTCAAACAAGCGGCCGAAGCCTACTTGCAAAGGGTTAGGATTGCAAATTTACGGCTTTTCTTCCAATTCTTTCTTAAAAGGAGAAAACAATTAAGAAAGATTAAGAAAATGGCACAGGAAAAGGTAACACGTGACGAATTGCGAGAGATGAGAGTTGGTCAGACCCGCATCTTCCAGCTGATGGACGCAAAGAAAGTGACATCTGCCAGTGTGACAGCTCAACAGCTGAAGAATGAGGAGGGGCTGGAGTTCACAGTCAAGAAGAACTATGCTGCGAAGGTCGTGAGTTTCACCAGAGTCAAGTGAGCCGCTATGGACAAGATGCTGAGAGCAGAGATTGTTGGCGAGGTGCGCCGGGCGATGCAAGAGAGCCTGGAGATGTACCGGGAGGAATGGGTGACTGCCGACGAGTTGATGAAGCACGTGCAGTGTCTGAACAAGACATGGTTCAAGACATACGGGCACACGCTACCTCGGGAGCAGGTAGTGGTCACGGAGGAAGAGAGCGGCACACCGCACGGCACGAGTTGGTGCTATCCGCTGCACAAGATTCAGCGGATGCT
>CALCUV010000059.1 GCA_937906765.1 uncultured Prevotella sp. | reverse complement strand
TTGTGACCGCCTGATCAAGGCCATTTATAAGCTGCGCAATCTTGAGACTTTCATTACCGCCGGCGAAATGGAGGTCAAGGCCTGGACTTACCGCAAGGGATGGAAAGCTCCCCAGTGTGCAGGAGTCATTCACACCGACTTTGAGAAAGGTTTTATCCGTGCCGAGGTCATCAAGTACGACGACTACATCAAATATGGCTCAGAGGCTGCTGTCAAAGAGGCTGGAAAGATGGGCGTTGAAGGCAAAGAATATGTAGTGCAGGACGGCGACATCATGCACTTCAGATTTAATGTGTAGTTTCCTAGAAGCTCTAGAGAATCTAGAGAGTCTAGAGAGTCTAGAATATCTAGAACATCTAGAATATCTAGAATATCTAGAGAATCTAGAACCTCTAGAACATTTCAACCACCCAATTCTCGTGAAAACTGCTATAGTTCAATATAATGCCGGCAATATTTGCTCTGTAATCAATGCCCTGCGCCGCATCGGAGTAGAGCCGATTGTTACGAGTAATCCCGAAGAAATTAAGAGTGCCGACCGCGTCATTTTTCCTGGACAAGGCGAAGCGGCTACTACCATTGCGCACCTCAAGCGTAGTGGACTCGACCGCGTGATTAAGGATTTGCGCCAGCCTGTACTTGGAATTTGCATCGGTCAGCAATTACTCTGTGAACATTCCGACGAGGGCGACACGCCTTGCCTGAATGTTTTTGAAGGAAGTCGGGTGCAGAAATTCGTTGCGCCTGAGGGGGTAAACTTAAAGGTGCCTCACATGGGTTGGAACACGATTGAGAACACCCGTTCGTCTCTCTTCAAGGACCTTGCGCCCGATAGTTACGTCTATTTCGTACATAGTTTCTACGCTCCCGTATGTGAGTGGACCATAGCTGAGACCAACTACGGCGGCATTTCCTTTAGCGCCGCCATGCGTCGCGACAATTTCTTCGCCACCCAGTTCCACCCCGAAAAGAGTGGCACCGTGGGCGAACAGATTCTCACTAATTTTATGACGATTTAGGTTTTAAGGTTATAAGGTTTTGAGGTTCTAAGGGCCATTCGGACCTTTGTTCCTGCATTCATAAAGCGAAGCGACCTTAAAAACCTCATAACCTCAAAACCTCGACACCTTTTCTCTCGCATCCTTAAAGCGAAGCGACCTTAAAACCTCATAGCCTCAAAACCTCTACAAATGATTTCCCTCATCCCTGCCATAGACATCATTGACGGTAAGTGCGTGCGCCTTACGAAAGGTGATTACGACGCCAAGAAAGTGTATGACGCCAATCCTGCCGACGTAGCCAAGCGCTTCGAAGACATGGGCGTGACGCGTCTTCACATGGTGGACCTTGATGGTGCGAAAGAAAGCCACATTATAAACTACCGCGTGCTGGAGCAAGTTGCCACGCAAACCAACCTTGTGATAGACTTCGGCGGAGGCGTTAAGCATGCCGACGACTTACGCATCGCGTTTGACAACGGTGCTGCAATGGTGACCATCGGTAGTTTGGCTGCCACCCAACCAGAATTACTTTTGGATTGGGCACAAACATTTGGTGCCGAACGCTTCATTGTGGGCGCCGATGCGCTGGATGGTCGCGTCAAAATCAAAGGTTGGAAGGAGGATGGCGGAATGACGCTCGACGAATTTATTACCTTTTACATGCAACACGGCATTACGCAAGTGCTCTGCACAGATATTAGTCGCGACGGCATGCTTCAGGGACCCAATACGGCACTCTATAAAGACATTATGACACGCTTCCCGAATTGCCACTTGATTGCGAGTGGCGGAGTGAGCAACGATGCTGACATTGAAGCACTCAACGAAGCGGGCATCCCTGCCGTGGTTTTCGGAAAGGCTTTCTATGAAGGGAGAATCAATCTTCCTGCGCTTGTAGATAAGCTTTCTCGTTAACACAATAGTTTTGTTCTGATGTTCAGAAGTTCTGATGTTCAGAAGAACCCTTCGGTCTGCAAAGAAACCTCAGAACCTCAGAACTTCATAACTTCAGAACGCTCCAACCTCTTAACCCCACAACATAGAACTATGCTTGCAAAACGCATAATCCCCTGCCTCGACGTAAAAGATGGGCGCACGGTGAAGGGGACTAACTTTGTAAACCTCCGAGAAGCGGGAGACCCCGTAGAACTTGGGAAAGCCTACAGTCTGCAGGGCGCCGACGAACTCGTGTTTCTCGATATTACCGCCACCCATGAGGGACGCAAGACATTTACCGAGATGGTGAGCCGCGTGGCTGCCGAAGTGTCCATCCCGTTTACCGTTGGCGGAGGCATTAACGAACTTTCCGACATCGACAAGATG
>CALCUV010000058.1 GCA_937906765.1 uncultured Prevotella sp. | reverse complement strand
CGCCGTTACCCGCTGTAGTGGGAGTGGGCGACTGAGAAATGGTATTGATACGTACGTGCTTTTCACGACCATAGATGTAACCGAAACTACGAGCGATGCTTTCAAGAAGGCTCTTTGCATCCGCCATGTCGTTATAACCGAAGAATGTGCGCTGAGCCGCAACGTAAGAAAGGGCAATCACCGAACCATATTCCGCAATAGCGTCCATCTTCTTGGCAACCTGCAACATCTTGTGGAAAGAAATTGCTGAAACGTCAAGCGTCTTGTCAAGGAAGTTGTAATCAAGGTCGTCGTAAGTGCGTTGCTTGCGCACGTTGGGGCTCATTCCGATAGAGTGAAGCACAAAGTCGATTTTGCCACCGAGTAATTCCACACTCTGTTCGAAAACCATTTTCAAGTCTTCCACACTTGTTGCATCCGCAGGGATAACGGGAGCATTGAGTTTCTGAGAAAGACCATCGAGTTCGCCCATGCGCAACGCAATGGGAGTATTGCTGAGTGTGATAATTGCACCTTCTTCAACAGCCTTTTCTGCTACTTTCCAAGCGATAGACTGTTCGTTGAGCGCGCCAAAGATAATACCGCGCTTACCCTTCAAAATATTGTTTGCCATAATCTATATATAATATATAATATGTTATCTCTGCACAAAATTACTACTTTTGAGCAACCTGCCCAATGAAAAAGGGCATTTTCCGCTTCTTGCTTTACTGCACGGGTGATTAATGTGTGGTTTTGCAAAGTGGACTAAAACTTTTGTGATATTCTCGGGGCAAAAACGGACGTACATCCGTGCGAAACAAATGGAAACTCGCTTAAATTTTGTTAACCTCTTTTCTTGAAATCTTCCTACTTGCTTGACAATGAGAGGGTATAATTTACATCTATAATGCTATAAATAAATTCTGTTTGTTTCATTCGGAAAAGTATTGTACTTTTGCACTGTAAACCTAAGGAACTTGATGCCGATAGGTCAGTAAAACAGAAAAACATAACAATTAAAAATGATAATAATTATGGAAAAGTATCTTTGCACCGTTTGTGACTACGTTTATAATCCCGAACTCGGCGACCCCGAAGCAGGTATCGCTCCCGGAACTTCCTTTGAAGAACTCCCCGAAGACTGGGTGTGCCCCCTCTGCGGAATGGGAAAAGAAGTGTTTGAAGTCACTGAATAAACAAACTGCCGATGTGAGATCGGCATTACGCTGAATGAATTTCAGTAATCCATGATGATAATTGAGTGTTTCCCCTGTGCTACTTGTAAAGTGGCGCAGGGGATTTTTTATGCTTCTAACTAAACGTTATTTTTTTTGACATAAGAACAGAAGAACAACATATAAGGTCAGCGTTATGATGCTTGTTTGTTGGTTGGTTAGACATAAGAACAAAAGAGCATAAGAAGTTTTGTCCTTTCTGTTCTTCTGTCATAAAAAATAGGTGTTTATAGTTCATCGCTTCCGACTTTCATCTATAAAATTGGGGCATTGGTCGAGTGGGGTGGTTCAAAATTTTCTGAAAGTTTTGTTGTTGGAGAGGAAGATTTTACTTTTGCTTCGGAAAATTGGAGGTGCGACGTTGGGCGTCACACTGAATGACCATTTCAACTCACTTTTAAACCCGTATTGTTATGAAGAAAATGTTTGCCCTACTGATGCTCATGACGGTTAGCATGAGCACTGTGTTTGCTCAGACTCCTGACGGCAATAAAGCCGAAGAACGCATGAACAGAATGATTGAGCGCAAGGCGAAGGACTTAAAGTTGGATGAAGAAACCACTGCCTGGTTCGCTCCGCTCTATAAGGAATATTTATTGGCGCTTTTTGTGGTGAATCAAAAGTATCGTGTGGAAAAGAAAGACCTTAACGATGCCGAGATTTTGGAGAGCATTGTTAATAGTTTCTCACGCGCTGAAGAAGAAGTTGCTGTGAAGCGCACTTACTTCCTTAAGTTTCAAGAAAAACTCACGCCTCAGCAGTTGAAAGACATATTCATGCCTCGCATGAACAGACCTGGTCAAGGCGGTCAGCGTGGTGGTTTTAACAGAGGCGGAGGTCGTCAAGGTTTTCAGGGACAAGGTAATTGGGGAGACGGAGGTTCGAATTTTTAAGTGGAATTAACCTGCCACTAAGTTATTAGCAAGAAAAAAGCCTGCACCAATCTATTGAGGCTTGTTCGGACACCGCTTCCCAACTTTAAATAATCCGCGAGACACTTCTTAACGAATCTTAAATTCGGAGAGGTGTCTCGCGGATTATCTATGAAAAGGGTGTATTCGTCGAATACTTCCGAAAATAAGGACGTGCATTATTGCAGGTTAAAAGTAAATGCCTAAATTTGCACTATCAAGGTTGCAAAACAACTATTGATAACTCAAAGAATAGAAGATTTACTAACGCAAAAAACTAATTTATTATGAAGAAGTTGATGCTCTCTCTCGTTGTTATCGCTATGAGCGTGACAACTGTTTTTGCTCAGTGCCCCACAAAGGCAGGTAAGTGTGATGCTCCCAAGGGTCAGTGTGCTGACCGTCTCGTTCAGGAAATGAAACTTGACGATGCTACAGCGCAGTGGTTCAAACCTCTCTTTGCGGAATACCAACAGAAGTTGGCGGATGTGCGCGCTAAGTATTGCAAGAAGGATAAGAAGGATTGCAAGAACTGCACTGACGCTGAAATTATGAAGCATTTGGAAGACGCAATTACATGTCAGGGAGAAATTGCCGACGTTAAGAGCGCTTATCTCAAGAAGTTTAAGGAAAAGTTGAATGCTAAGCAACTCCAGGTGATTTTCTGCCCCAAGAAGATGAAGGCTGGCAAGCACCACATGGGTCATAAGCATTTCGGCAAGAAGCACGGCAAGGCTTGTGATATGAAGCACGGCAAGTGTGACAAATCAAAGAAGTGCGACAAACCTTGCGACAAGAAATGTGACAAGGATAAGAAGTGCGATAAGGCAGGCGCCAAGAAGTGTGACGCACCCAAGTGTGACAAGGATAAGAAGTAATAAGCGCCCCGTGCGTAACATAGTTGTATAATGTAAAGAGGAAGCATCGTGAGTGATGCTTCCTTATTTTTTTTAGCGTCCTGCCGCTTGTGGGGACACTTGCGGTTGGTTTTTAGACATAAGAACATAAGTTCAAAAGTGGAGTGGGAGTGCCGTCTATTTGGATAATAATATAACTGTCGCCCAAAGATAAGAATCATTATCATACCCCCTCCCCTCCTTCGGAGGTACTCCCCCTATCTTAAGGGGAGAGCGCCATTCGGAGTATTCTTCCATTATTTTACCAAGTGAAAGCGAGATTATTTACACCAGTTGAGTTGTTTTAACGGAAGTCTGAAACCACTCTCTCCCCTTAAGTGAACTGTCCCCAAAAAGTTGGACAGTTAAAATATTACCCAGTCTGGTAGAGTTC
>CALCUV010000057.1 GCA_937906765.1 uncultured Prevotella sp. | reverse complement strand
ACAACAATCTTTTCTGGTGCGCGAGCGGGGTTACGGAACTTAACGGTCCCGTGGCGGGTACGGTAGCCGATCCCGGTTTCGTTGATCCGAAAAACGCAGACTGGCGTCTTAAGCCGAATTCTCCCGCTCTTAAACTCGGCTTCAAGCCGTGGGATTATTCTCTGTCGGGGCGTAGAAAATAATATGATATAATATAAGCAAGTAAATTAAGGAATTATATTATGATGAATTCTGAAACTAATGTCTGCGACATAGTCGCTGTTATCAAGAAACCGCGTGCGGCTTTTACCAAGGCCGACATCAAGAAGTTTATCAAGGCCCAGGGTATCCGCCATGTCAACTTTATGTACCCGGGCGGCGACGGCCGTCTTAAGACGCTCAACTTTGTTTTGAACGACGAGGCCTATCTCGACGAAATTCTTTCATGCGGCGAGCGCGTCGACGGCTCTTCGCTCTTCAGCTATATTGAAGCGTCGAGTTCCGACCTTTATGTCGTTCCGCGCTTCTCGTCGGCGTTCGTCGATCCTTTCGCCAAGCTTCCCACGCTTTGCCTTCTCTGTTCGTTCTTCAACAAGGACGGCGAGCCTCTCGAATCTTCGCCCGAATATACGCTCCGCAAGGCGTGCGCCGCGTTCAAGAAGGCGACGGGCCTTGAGTTCCAGGCTATGGGCGAACTTGAATATTACGTGATCGCTCCCGAGTCCGCCGCTTTTCCCGCGGTCGATCAGCGCGGTTATCACGAGTCCGCTCCGTTCGCGAAGTTCAACGAATTTCGCCAGAAGTGTATGCACTACATTTCTCTCGCGGGCGGCCTTATCAAGTACGGCCACTCCGAAGTCGGCAACTTTACCCAGGACGGTAAACTCTACGAGCAGAACGAAATCGAGTTTCTGCCCTGCGCCGCCGAGGACGCCGCCAATCAGCTTACGGTCGCGAAGTGGATGATCCGCAATCTCGGCGCCGAGTACGGTTACGACATCACGTTCGCGCCGAAGATCACCGTCGGCAAGGCGGGCTCGGGTCTCCATGTTCACATGCGCCTTATGAAGAACGGAAAGAATCAGATGCTTAAATGCGGCAAGATTTCCGATTCCGCAAAGCGCGCGATCGCAGGCATGATGAAACTCGCTCCGTCCATCACGGCGTTCGGCAACATGAATCCGACGAGCTACTTCCGTCTGGTGCCGCACCAGGAAGCGCCCACGAACGTCTGCTGGGGCGACCGCAACCGCTCTGTGCTCGTGCGCGTTCCCCTTGGATGGGCAGCAAAAGCGGATATGTGTCGCATAGCTAACCCTCTCGAACCCGTGAGCAACTATGACACGACGCAGAAACAGACCGTTGAAATGCGCTCTCCCGATGGTTCGGCAGACATTTACCAACTCATTGCCGGTCTTGCCGTAGCCTGCCGCCACGGTTTCGAACTCGACAATGCGCTTGACTTGGCTGAACGCACGTATGTGAATGTCAACATCCACCGCAAGGAAAACGAAGACAAGCTTAAGAATCTTGCCCAACTCCCCGACAGTTGTGAAGCATCGGCGGACTGCCTCGAAGCAGCGCGTGCCGTATTCGAAAAGCACAATGTATTCAGCCCCGCCATGATTGACGGAATCATCGCCCGCCTTCGCAGTTATGCTGACCGCACACTCCGTGCTGATATTGGCGATAACCAAGAAGAAATGCTCAAACTCGTTCATAAGTATTTCCACTGCGGATAAACTCCCTAAAAATAAACACTTAAGAAGACTCATGCCCCATCTTTTCGGGCATGAGTCTTTTGCATGAAAAATGAAGATGGAGTTACGGAAAATTAAGTGGCACTTAGGGAAAATTATTTGAGACTTAGGAAAAATTAAGTGGCACTTACGAACGCCTATTTCTCGGTTTGTTTTTAGGGTCTCAGTTCGAGTGGTTAGTAGGTCTATTGAGGCGTTTACCGACAAAAACCTTGGTTTTGTCGATAGACCTTTTAAAAAGCGGGAAAGGGCAAGTGAGGGATAGCATAAAATTTGTACTTTTGCACTTGTTAGAAAATCATCACATAATATATATATAAGACAAACCATGAACAGAGCCTTTGTGTGTGCAGCAGCCCTAAGTGTGGTCACTGCATTAGGTGCACAAGAGCGCGTTTGGACGCTTCAAGAGTGCATTAACCATGCCATGGAGCATAACATTAAACTGCGCAAGAGCCAACTGACTACTGCTTCGGCAGAAGTGGGCATTAAGGAAGCCAAAGCGGGACTGTTGCCCTCGCTCAACGCTAATATGTCGCAAAATGTGCAATACCGCCCCTTCCAGGAGTCGGCCACAAGTTTCGTAAATGGAGGTATTGCCTCGTCAGCGGCAGATAAGGCCACGTGGAGCGGTTCGTATGGCGTGAGTGCGAGTTGGATTGTTTGGAATGGCCGACAGAACACGCTCAATGTGGAATCCAGCGAAAAGAGCAAGCAGATTGCCGAGCAGGACTTTGAGATTCAGGCCAACTCCATTCAGGAACAAATTGCCAACCTTTACGTGCAAATTCTCTACATGAAAGAGGCGCTCAAGGTGAATCAAGAATTGCTCCAACATGACTCCCTTGTGTATGCCCGCGGCGAACGCATGTTGGCCAATGGTCAAATTTCGCGCTCCGATCTTGCTCAACTCAAGGCGCAGGTGAGTCAGGGACGTTATGACATCGTTAATGTAGCATCGCAAATTAGCAGTGCGGAACTCGCCTTGAAGCAACTCTTGGAACTCGGACCTACAGAGCAAATTTCCGTAGCGACTATTGTTCCCAGTGAAACGTTAATTATGGCGTTGTTACCCTCAACTCAGGACGTTTATAACGCTGCCCTCATGAATCGTCCGGAAATTCGCCGTAGCGAACTGAATATGGAGCAGGCAGAAGTGGCACTCCTGAAGGCGAAGGGCGCTTATTGGCCCACGGTAAGCCTTAACGGTAGTCTCGGCGACAGTCATATTTCAGGTTCTACCCGTACGTGGGGCCAGCAAATGAAATATAACTTCAACATGAGCATAGGTCTGGGCGTGCAAATCCCAATTTACGACAACCGCAGGGTGAAGAGCAATGTGGAACGCGCAAAGATTTCACAACTTACGGCAGAATTTGACCATCTTGATGCTCAAAAGGACCTCTATAACACAGTGGAAACCTATTGGCTCAACGCTACAACCAACCAACAGAAATATGTGGCGGCCAAGGACAATGTGGAGAGTCTCGAACTGAGTTATGAAAACACGCAACGCCAATTCCAGCAGGGGCAAAAGGACATTACGGACCTTCTTGACAGTCGCGGTCGCTACCTTCAGGCAAAGCAGAGTTTGCTTCAGGATAAGTACACCGCCCTTCTCAATCAAGCGCTCCTCCGTTTCTATATGGGTAGCGAATTGGAGATATAATTTATAAGGTCTTAAGGTTTTAAGAGCGCTTCGCTTTTAGGTTTTAAGGACTATGCAGATAGGAAAAATCCTCAAAACCTAAAATTCTCAATCCCTCAAGCCCTCATAACCTTAAAACTTCAAAACCTCAGAACCCCAAAGCACCTCAGAACTTCAGAACTTCTTAACCTCATAACCCTACATCCTCATAACCTCAATAAAATGGCTAATTTCTTTTCAACAACTAAAAATAAACTGACCACTCTTGGCGTTATCGCCATCGTTGGTGGAGGCATTTTCTATTTTTGCTCTGACAAGGGCAACAGTGTTGCGCCTGCGCAGTGTGAAATGGCAAGTGTTGACACAGCAACAATCAGTAGTAGCATCACGGCTACGGGAACGATTGAGCCCGTAACCTCAGTTGAAGTCGGCACTCAGGTTTCGGGTATCATCAATGAGATACTTGTGGATTACAATGACGTAGTGAAGCGCGGCCAAGTGATTGCCATTCTCGACAAGACCAATCTTGAGAGCGAATTGGCGAGTGCTACGAGCAACTTGAAGAGTGCGGAGAGCGACTTGAACTATCAAAAGTGGTTCTACGAACGTCAAGAAACGCTCCACAAGCAAGGCGACATCAGCGATAATGCTTTCCAGCAGTCGCAAGTGGCATTGCGTCAAGCGCAGTCGGCATACAACATGCGCGTAGAGGCAGTTAAGAAGGCGCAAACTAACCTTGGTTACGCTACCATCACTTCGCCCATCGACGGAGTTATTCTTTCGCGCGCCGTTGAGGAAGGACAGACCGTAGCAGCAAGCTTTAACACGCCCACACTCTTCACTATCGCGCAAGACTTAACCGATATGCGCGTAATTGCTAAGGTTGACGAAGCCGACATAGGCGGTGTGCGCGAAGGACAACGCGTAGAGTTCAACGTTGATGCCTACCCCAACGACCTCTTTCACGGATTGGTGACACAGGTGCGCCAAGAAGCAACGATTGAGAGTAACGTAGTGACATACGAAGTAGTTATCTCTGCACCCAACCCTGACTTGAAGTTGAAGCCCGGACTTACAGCAAACGTAAAGATTATTACGCTTGAAGTTAAGGACGTATTGACGGTTCCCGCTAAGGCATTGCGTTTTGCTCCTGTGCCTCATAGCATTGAAAAGGACGAGGTTATTGAAGACTGTGAGGGGCTTACAAAGGTGTGGAAGTTAGAAGGCAAGACCTATAAGGCGTATCCCGTTGAAGTAGGTATGACTAACGGCATCCTTACTGAAATCAAGAGCGGATTAAATGCCGGAGACTCCGTAATCATTGACCGAGTGGTGGCATCACCTGAGGCAATGGGCGGCGCACAACGCAGTCCCTTCATGCCAGGTCCCCGCAACAATAAAAAGAAGTAGGCCGAAATGAAAAAGACCGTTATTGAATTACAGAACGTTAAGCGCGACTTCATCGTGGGTGAGGAAGTTGTGCACGCGCTTCGCGGTGTGTCGTTCAAGATTCACGAAGGGGAATTCGTAACTATCATGGGCACGTCGGGGAGTGGGAAATCCACACTCCTCAACCAGTTGGGTTG
>CALCUV010000056.1 GCA_937906765.1 uncultured Prevotella sp. | reverse complement strand
ATCTTTCAAGTATTATCAAATATTTCATTACTTTTGTAGTGCCCTATAATTTGACTAAAATGATTCCTTTTTCAAGGCGTAATCCGTAATCAATCGGGTTGTGGTCTAGTCAACCACTGGGCGCGCCTTTAGAAGGGAGTCTCCATTTTTTTATATATAATGCATAGGACTTCTATTGATTTTTCAAAAATAGTTCCGCAGTTTGAAGCCTTAAACACTCCACGAAATTATTGGATGGTGCGCACTATGGGAGGTGCTTATTATGGGGATTTCGTTCGTCACGGTTATACAGCTATTGGATTTGACGAAATCACTTTAGACATCTTGCGTCAGTTGCCAACGAATCCGAATGACGCAAAGGAAAAATTGAAACCATATATCGCCACAAATTATGAGGGTGTCAGTAAATATGGTTATTATGCTTCTCAGTTGTTACACTTTTACCGGGACATGAAAGAGGGTGATGTAGTTCTTATCCCTTCAAATGGTGCGTCTCATATTGCCATTGGTATTGTTGAAAGTGATATGTATGAAGAAAGGAATCCCGTTTTAGATTCAGAACATGTTTGTAGATTTAAGAAACGTAGAAGAATCGCGTGGAAGGTGTATTGTCGTCGTTCAAACTTGCCTCCTACTTTGCAGTTAGTGTTTAATTCCCGTCACCCTGTATCTAAGGTGTCAAATTATGCTCCTTATATTGACAGTTTGCTTAATGACTGCTATTATAAAGATGAGAAGATGCACCTTGTGTTGCGTATCAAGACGCGTAATGATGTGACTATGGATGAGTTTTTCTGCTTCAGTCAGATTAAGAGTATGGCAGAGCAGATTTGCTTGGAAATAGGATATACGATAGACGACCCTATTGTGATAAAAATTCAGATGGAATCTCCTGGGGCGTGTCGGTTGATTTCCAAGAGCGTTGTTGCGTTATTAGTGGTGGGACTTATTGTGGTCGGCATTTCAGGAGGTGGTCTTGAATGTTCTCGTGAAAAGGGATTACAGATGCACACAGATGGTTTGCTTCATGCAGTCAGCGATTATCTGGATCGTCGTGCCAATAGGCAGATGGTAGAGTCGATTGCACGTTCGTTAGATAGCTTGAAGGTGGATTCGGTTAAGGATATAGAACCTTACTTGGAAATATTGCAATTAGAGCACAAAAAAGGCTTAGAGTCGTCTCTAAGCCGGTAAGTAATAATAAGGAATAAGAATTAAAGCTACGAGAATGCCGGTTATCACTATGCGATAATCGGTTTTTTCGTTTAGACTCCACTTGCCTTTATAGACGCATACGAGGAATTGGAGCAGTAGCATGGTGAGGGAACTTATGACCAGGAAAGTTCCTATAAAAGAAATTATGTTTCTGCAGATGTCCATAATGCGTTTGTTTGTGTGATGCAAATTTACGTGAAAAGGGTGGTTAGGACATGTTTCAGGGGGAGTTTTATGGTTATTTCTCACTATTTTGTGGAAATTTCTTACGGATTTGTTTGCAGATTTGTAAAATTGGCGTACATTTGCAGTGCTTACATTAAAAATCAGTGACTTGTTCACTCCGTGGGAGCATCGGTTAATTGCTCGTCGCGAAACGGGCTATTTTTATGCCCCGATGTCTCTTATCTTTGCGCCAGTGCAGTGGCAGAAGGTGGAGAAATCTTCATACGAAATAAGACCGTTATACATATTTAAGTGTTATATATACGGCCGTCCATCCGATCATTTAATTTTTTTCTCCTCGGAGTGAACTGTTTTTTGATGTAAGCAACGGATGTGACGGCCGTTTTTCCGTCTAATTGCTTACATCAAAAAACAGTTTCGTATGAAAACAAATTCGTTGACCGTTATGTCTGCCCCTGGTCAGGGCTTGTTGTTGGATGCTCAGCGTTGGTTGAGCGCTCCTTCTTCGTTGTATTCTGAGATTATGGGCACAGAGGTGAGCCATTGCGCTGCGCTGGGTTCGCTGGTGAGTAGTCTTTCTGTGACTGCTGGTTTGCTCATAACTTCGCTGATGGAAGTTCCTGCGTGGGGTTGGGTTGCTTTTTGCGCCTTGCTCGCGTTGGTGTGTATTGTTCCTATGTTTAACATTGTAAAGAAGGAGGATTAAATCATGTTGTTTAAGATTGAAAAGACGGAGTCGGTTAGTGCTCCTACGTATGCGACAAATGTTGTCTATACGCTCATTGTTGGCGAGGCGGAGGTTTACTTGACAGAGCAGAACCTGCTGGACTTGCACGCGTTTTTGGGTCAGTATATAGATATGAATCGCCATGAGCTCGGCATTGATGAAGAAGATTGAGGCTATGGCGAGATGTAATTCTGATGACCTTGAAATTAAGTCGGACTTAGTTTGAAATAAGTCGGAGATAATTTTAACTAAGACTATTTTGTAAATTAGAGAATTCATTTTTTTAGGCACCGCTTTACTGCCCCTATAGGCGGTGGGCGGTGTCTTTTTTTGTTTTATGCGTATCGTGTAAGTTTGCTCATAGAAACACATGAGTAAGCTATGATTGACGTAATTAAGGAAATTGTTATGATTTTGACTGGTTGCCTGACGGCTTTGGGCGGTTGGGAACTGGTGAGGTACTTGCTGAACCGCAAATCGAATGAGCGGAAGGCGGATGCTGAAGCAGAAGTTGCTGAAGCAACCGCAGAGCGCATGAAGTTTGAGAACTTTCAGAAGGCATTTGAATTTTCTCAGGAGCAGTTGCGCCTCAAGGAGGAGCGATTTGCTGAACTTCTTAACGACTATCGCGAAGCCATCCGACAGAACATCGAGTATGAAAGGCGCATCGGTGAACTGCTTGCTGAGCGTTCGCTGAAACTTTGCGAGGTGAAGAAGTGCGGGAGCAGGGAACCCTTCTCTGGATACTAAAGAAATGAGAAATGACCATTCGGAAATAAGAAACGAGAACTATGCGAAAGATTAAGCAAATCATTATTCATTGCTCTGACTCGAAGGTATCGTCGGAGCATGACATTCACGACATCCGCAGTTGGCACCGCGAAAAGGGGTTTAACGACGTGGGTTATCACTATGTAATACTTCCCGACGGCACGGTTCAGACGGGGCGCCCGCTCGACGTGATGGGTGCGCACTGCCAGGGTCGGAACGCTGAGAGCATCGGCATTTGCTACATCGGCGGTAAGGACGAGCAGGGCAAACATGCCGACACCCGTACGGCGGAACAGCGCGAAACTCTGCGCCTGTTGGTGAAGCAGTTGAAGGAGCGCTTTCCTGGTGTAACGGTGCACGGTCATCGAGATTTTAACCGTCAAAGAGATTGTCCATGCTTCGATGTTGCTACGCAGTTGTAATGGTGCTCCTCTTCGCCAGTTGCCGAGCGAAGCAGGAGGTGGTCACTTCCGAATTGGAAATGACCTCGTGGCAATCGCGCTTAGAGGCGCGTGTGGACAGCATGGTGCGCACGATGGTTTGGGAGTTCGACAGTCTCGTTATTACCGAGCTCGCTCCCGATGCTCCCGCTTCTACTCGCGCCACCCCGAGCAGGCAAATCAGCGCCAAGCGGGCGAAGGCGAGTGTGAACGAAGAGCGCGTAGCTACGACGCACGT
>CALCUV010000055.1 GCA_937906765.1 uncultured Prevotella sp. | reverse complement strand
AATCGAGGTCCCCAGCGGTGGTGGCCAGCAATTCCGGCGGTGAGGATACTGATGCGGATGCCGGGGATGGAGCGGAGCGTTTCGCTACAGGAAAGAAGGGTGGCGCCAGTAGTGAAGATGTCGTCGATAAGAAGGACGTGTTTGCCCGAAAGGGGGTGAGGGGGCATTTTGTTTGAGACATTGTGCGTGGACTGAGAAGGGGGATGCGGAGGGTTATTATGCGTTTGTGGCACGAGGGGATGCGTGGGTGCAAGGTGTGCTCCGAGCATTTCGAGGGGAGTGGGAGTGCTTGCTTCGGGGGTTATGCAGGGGATGGTGAGCGTGAAAATGTCTTTTACGTTTTCGTGGCGCAAGAGTTTGTGGGTTTGCGTTTGCTTTTTGTTAGCCTTGCTGCGCCGTATGCTTTTCGTGTCAATGGGGATGTGCGTAATTTCGCTGATGCCTTTGGCGATGCGTTCGCTTTGGTTATACCCACGCTGCAGTTGGCGCCACTTGGCAAGGGGGAGGGGGATAATGCAGTCAATGCCCTCGAAGAAATTTGTGGGAAGGAGTTCGGTGGCCATGAGTCTTCCCAAGTAAATGCCGATTTCGGGGCGGTTGTTGAATTTTAGTTGGGTAATGATATTTGCATAATCGGTGTGCGGATAATAGTGCATGTAACTGCTGGCGCGCACAATGGGAATTTTCCCCCAGAAATAGCGCTCTATGGGATTTCCCGCCTGCCCCTTGTAGTGCGTTAGCGGCATGTTGACGCTACACCCTGTGCAACACACTTGTTCCTTAGGCACCAACGGACGCCCACACACGATGCAGGTGCGGGGGAGCAGGATGCTGAGGAGGTCGTGAAAGAGTTTGCAGAGCATGCTTTAAGGGAGAGGATAATAGTTTCTATAGTAATTATAGTGACTATAGGGATTATAGTTGCTATAGTATTTATAGAGCCTATAGTATTTATAGTTTCTATAAGGGGGATGGGCTTTATCAACATCGGGCTGTATCAAGAAGGAATCAAGATACAGCCCGATGTCGGTTTGTTTTAGAAGGGGAGGTCGTCCTCAGGAGCAGCGGGTGCTGCAACGGGAGCGGGGATTACTGCTTCGGGAGCAGCGGGTGCTGCTGTCTGAGCGGGAACTACGCGCCAAGCACGGATGTCGTTATACCAGCGACCATTGTATTCGCGAGCGTTGATGTCGAACGAAACGGTTACTTCTGCACCAATCTGCAAGTTGTATTCGTTGATTTTGTCTTCACCAAACACGTTGAACACGCAACGACGGGGGTATTGTTCCAATGTTTCGATAACGTAATCCTGTGATGCCCATGCGTTACCTGAACGCTGTGACTGTCCGCTGCGCTTTTCCATGACAGCGATAATTCTTCCTGTAATATCCATAGTTAAAGTATAAATTTGTTTCGACTTTTAGTGAATGTGGTGTTCCGGATTTTGTGATTTAAGTTCCTGATTGTTAATGCGATGACCGAACTCTTTCGCTCTGTTCGTATCACCCCTGAAACAAAGAGAAACTTACGGCGCACGAAGTTACTTATTAGTCGCGCAATAAGTGATACAATTTTCCGTAACACTAAAATCCTTTTTCCGCTTCAAAATTGCCCTTCAAATATCCGCTTTTTTACGGAAAGTGGGCGATTTTTGTTTCGATGCAAAAGTAACCAAATTCTTCGACAGAGCAAAGCGCAAGAGGGTAATTTTGGCCGAACATTTTTGAGGAGGTTCTTATTCTTTTCGGATGTAAAAATAATGTGCTTTATAGCGCCTATTGTCGTATCTTTTCCGTAACTTTGTGGAGAAAAATCTAAATGAAATAAAATATGAAATTTACTATTTCCAGCGCTTTACTTTCACAGCGCCTCCAAACCATAGGTCGCGTCATCGTGCCCAAGAGTAGTCTTGCAATTCTCGAAAATATCTTGTTCAAAGTTGCCAATAATCAGCTCACACTTGTGGCAGCCGACAGCGAAACTACGCTTACCTCAACCCTTGAACTTGTTGATTCAGAAGGCGAAGTAAACTTCTTGATTAATGCTAAGACCATTCAAGACGCAATTCGCGAAATTCCCGAACAACCTGTTGACATTTATGTAAACGAGGAAAACTTCAGCATCACTATCGAATACCAAAACGGTAAGTTTAATTTTGTAGCGCAGTCTGCTGAAGAATATCCGCTCCCTCCCGCAATGAAGGAAGAGGGCGTGAAGTTCTCCATGGATTCACAGATGCTTTTCAACGGCGTTAACCGCTCGCTTTTTGCTGCCAGCAATGATGCGTTGCGCCCTCAGATTGGTGGACTTTATTTTGACGTTCAAGAAAACGAAACTACGATTGTTGCAACCGACGCTCAGAAAATGGTGTGCACGAAATATCCTGGTGTAAGCGCTGGTCAGATAGGTTCGTTCATCCTTCCTAAAAAGCCTGCAAATATGCTTAAGGGCTTCCTTGCAAAAGAAGAAGGCCAAACACAGATTGAGTTTAGCATGCGCAACGCTGTGTTTACCACAGAAGCCTATACAATGAACTGTCGCCTCGTTGAAGGGCGCTATCCGAATTATGCAGCAGTTATCCCCGTGAACAACGATATTGTGGTGACGGTTAACCGCGGAGCGCTCATCAGTGCGTTGCGTCGCGTGTTGCTCTTCTCTAACGTAGCCAGCGGTTGCGTAAAGTTGAAGTTGGAAGCGAATAACATGCTCATCTCCAGCCATGAGTTAGACTTCTCAAAGTCGGCCGACGAATCCTTGCTTTGTGACTTCAACCAAAGTCCGATGAGCATCGGTTTCCGTGGCAGTTTCTTGCTTGAAATCCTCAATAACATGGAGTCAGAAGAGGTGGTCTTCAAACTTGCTGGTCCTAACCGTGCGGGACTTATCCTTCCTGTTGAACAGAAGGAAACGGAAACTGTCCTCATGATGATTATGCCCATGATGATTAACGACTAATGAGTCGGAACGTAGTTACTAACAGCATTTTATAGGCAAGTTACAAAACCATGAAACTCAAACTCACTCGCCCTCTAATCTTCTTCGACATCGAGTCAACGGGACTTAGCATTTCGACGGACCGCATTGTGGAGCTCTGTTTCATTAAGGTGCACCCCAATGGCAATGAAGAGGCGCAAACCTTGCGTTTTAATCCCCTCATTCCGATTTCTCCTGAGGCTTCTGAGGTGACTGGCATCACGAATGAGGATGTTAAGGACTGCCCCACCTTTAAGGAAAAGGCTGCAGAGTTAGCGCAGATTTTCTCAGGGTGTGACATTGCGGGGTATAACTCAAACACGTTTGACGTGCCCTTGCTTGTTGAAGAATTCTTGCGTGCTGGTGTCGATTTTGACATAAACAAGGCCAAGTTGGTGGATGTTCAGAGCATCTTCTTTAAGCGTGAACCGCGCAATCTTACGGCTGCTTACAAGTTTTATTGCGACAAGGACCTTGAAAACGCACATAGTGCCCTGGCTGACACACGTGCTACGTATGAAGTGTTGCTTTCTCAGTTGGAACGCTATCCCGATTTGTCGGGCGACGTAAACTTCCTTTCTGATTACACACGTCGCAATGACAATGTCGATCTTGCGGGTCGCATTGTCTATAACGCACAGCGCCAGGAGGTGTTTAATTTTGGGAAATACAGAGGTCGTCCCGTCGTAGAGGTGCTTCAGCAAGACCCTGGCTTTTATGCTTGGATGATGCAGGGAGACTTTACGCAGAACACAAAACAAGTGCTCACCAAATTGCGCCTGCGTTTGCGCTAAGTGACGCTTGGGTGGGAAGGGGCTGTAGTTTTTAGACAAAAGAACATAAGAACATCATTTACTTATGGCTATTCCCTAGGCATAAAATCACGTTTTTTCTCCCCCAAAGAAAGCATCAAGAGCGTACAACTCATTGCGACGAGTTGTACGCTCTTTTGCATTTTTAAAACCCAGACTCCCGTAGCAATGAAAAAATGTTGCGGTGAGTAATGTGGGAAATGCTTACAAACATCGCCCGTAGTTTTGTGGTTCACCGAAAAACGAGTATTTTTGCAAGTTAGATAATAATAGCTAATGAGCATCAAATTTTAAGTTATGAAGAAGATAGTTCTCACAACTGCCGTATGCCTTTTCTCGGCAGTGTCCATGTTTGCGCAGAGTGCGGAATCAACTACCCCCGTAGTTACTGCTGCTCCCCAGGTAGTGACTCCCACACCCGCAAAGTATGGTTACTTGAGTTACACTCAGGTGTTGGAAAACATGACAGAGTATAAGTTGGCGCAACAACAGTTGAAGGACCTTCGCGCAAAGTATGAAGCCGAAGCGCAATACAATGAAGCAACTTTCCGTCGCCAATTTGCAGAATATCTTCAGGGACAAAAGGATTTTCCTCAGAGCATCATGCTCAAGCGTCAGCGTGATTTGCAAGAGGCTTTGGAGAAAAGTCTTGCCTTTCGTGATGAAGCGGAGCGCCTCTTAAAGCAAGCCGAGAGCGAAATTCTTGCCCCCATCAAGGCACGTCTTGCTGACGCCATAAAGATGGTAGGTGGCGCCTACAACTTAGACTATATTTACAACGTAGATACCAATGCAATGCCCTACGTTAACCCTGCGTTGGTAATGGACGTAACAAAGTTGGTGGAACAACAGTTGCAACCCCAACAATAGCGTACAAAGCACAGCGTACAGCGTACAACCTCCGTGCGGAGTGAGTTTTCTTTGAAAAGGGGTATAACTCCCGCAAGTTAACTATACTCTGTGTGCTGTCAACCATACTCATCGCTCAGTCAGTTGTACTCTGTACTCTGTTAACTGTACTCTAAAGCTGTACTCTAAACCCACTCCCTCTCATGCATCCCATAGGCATTTTTGATTCAGGTTATGGCGGTCTGACCATTTTGAGACAGATTCGCGAGCGATTGCCCGAGTATGATTACCTCTACTTGGGCGATAATGCGCGTGCGCCTTATGGTTCGCATTCTTTCGAGATTGTTTACCGCTACACGCTACAGGCCGTTGAGGAACTCTTCAGCAGGGGGTGTGAACTGGTTATCCTTGCCTGCAATACGGCATCTGCGAAAGCCTTGCGCACCATTCAGCAAAACGACCTTCAGCGTTGGGGGAGCGAGAAACGCGTGCTCGGGATTATACATCCCACGGTCGAAGCCTTGGGTGACTTAACCCAGTCAGGACATATCGGAATCTTGGCCACACGAGGCACTGTCCAGTCGCGCTCTTACAACATCGAAATTGCGAAACTCTATCCCGAGATGCACGTAGTAGGAGAAGCCTGCCCCATGTGGGTTCCGTTGGTGGAGAATAACGAACACGAGGGTCCTGGTGCCGACTATTTCATCCAGAAGCACTTAAACGCCATCATGACTGCCGACCCGCAGATTGACACCCTTATTCTGGGGTGCACACATTACCCCCTCTTGCTCAAGAAACTCCACGAGCATGCCCCAAAAGGCGTGCGCATCGTGCCACAAGGCAAATATGTGGCCGCAAGTTTGGATAACTATTTATACCGTCACCCCGAGATGGCCGCGCGTTGTACAAAGGGTGGCACTTGTAGGTTTCTCACCACGGAGAGTGCTGAAAAGTTCAGCGAAAATGCCTCTCTCTTTCTTCATAGTCCCGTAAAGGGCGAACAAATTCTGTTGCAGTAATGAAACAAACCCGTTACATACTCCTTCTTCTTCTTTCCATGATTGCCGTAGCGTGTGCCAATCCCGGCGCAGGCCCAGATGGTGGTCCCTTTGACGAACATCCCCCCTACATTGTGGAGATGAGTCCGAAGTTGGGCCAACCTAATGCCAAGGAAATGAAGGTGCGCATCGTTTTTAACGAAAACATTAAGGTGGAAAACCCAACGGAGAAGGTCACTATCTCACCCCCGCAGGTCATTACGCCTACGATTAAGTATAGTGGGAAGAAGATTAGTGTGGAACTCCATGACTCGCTCTTGCCCAATACGACTTACACCATCGACTTCTCAGATGCCATTGAGGATAATAACGAAGGCAACCCCTTGGGGCAATTTACGTATTATTTCTCCACTGGTGAGCAGGTGGATACGTTAGAAGTTTCGGGCCATATCCTTGATGCTTCCAACTTAGAACCCATTAAGGGCATGTTGGTGGGACTCTATGCCGACACGGTGGATTCCGCTTTCACCACTCGCGGATTTCAGCGCTTGGGCAGAACGGATGCCACGGGGCGTTTCTCAATCAAGGGCGTTGCTCCCGGTAATTACCGCATTTATGCCGTAAATGACCAGGACAATAACTTCCACTTTTCGCAAAAGGGCGAAATGTTGGCCTTTTATGACAAGGTGATTACGCCCTCTTCTTATCCCGACATGCGTCAAGACACACTCTGGCGCGACACGCTCACTTACGACACCATTCTTAACGTACCCTTCACGCACTTTGTGCCCGATGACATTGTCTTGTTGGCATTCCTGGAAGACGGACAGGCGCGCCATTACTTGAAAACCGAACGTAAGACGCCCGAAGTCTTTACCACATTCTTCACAGCCCCTTCCGAGCACGTGCCAACGATTAAGGGATTGAACTTCGACGCTATGAATGCCTTTGTGGAGAATCGCACGAAGGGCAATGACACCATTCAATATTGGTTACGTGACACCTTGTTGATGGAGCAAGACACCCTGCGCTTCGTTTATTCCTATGAAATGACCGACGATTCGACAGGCGTCAATTTCATCTACGACGACACGCTCGAGATTGTGCCCCGCAAG
>CALCUV010000054.1 GCA_937906765.1 uncultured Prevotella sp. | reverse complement strand
AGACCTCGGTTCGTGGAACTCCCTGCTTGAAGAAACTGACCTCAGCACAATGGGGAATGTCATGATTGGGCGCGACGTAGTCAACACGCATATTATTAATGAACTTGACCAACCCCTACTCTGTGTTGGCACACACAACATGGTTGTTGCCGCAACCAACGACGGGATTCTCGTCAGCAGAAAGGACATTTCGGGAACCATCAAGCATAATGTTGACCAACTGGAAGTGCGCCCCATGTATGAAGAACGACGCTGGGGCAGTTATAAAGTCATCTCAAACCTCACCTTCCCCGACGGCGCTCGCGCACTTACAAAACTACTTTGCATCACAGCAGGTAAAAACATCAGTTATCAAATCCACCACCACCGCGATGAACTTTGGACCTTTGTGGATGGTGAAGGCGAACTCGTTATTGATGATGTGCAACGCACCGTTCGCCGTGGAGACGTAGCGCTCATAAAGGCAGAACAACGCCACGCCGTAAGAGCCACGACTGACCTCAAGATTATTGAAGTGCAAAGCGGTTCACAACTTGTTGAAGAAGACATTGAGCGCTTTGAATGGACTTGGGAATAACCCATCATCCCTCATATTTTACATACAAATTTTGACCCTCATAATTATATGTATTATAGGAAAAATTAAGTCTCAAATAGTTTAAATTAAGTCTCAAAGAATTTCAACTCTTTGAGACTTAATTTTTATGCGGATTTTAAGCGGGGAAATCGGGATGGAGTGAGGTAAAAGAAATAGAGCGTGTGCCTCACGGCAGACGCTCCCAAATTTTATGAAAAAACTTAAAACAGGGAACGGAACTAACCTACTCATGAGCAAGACATTCCCTGTTTATGGCAACAAGGCTCGGATTTGAGCGTTTGTTTCTCTTAAAAAAGGATCTGCCATCACGGCAGACCCTTCACTCACAATCATCTTACCCTATGCGAAGGTAAAATGTAAGCAAGGGACTTGCTTTCGCTACCTTGCTTGTTGAAAAAGATTGTTTGATTAGTGAATGTGCCACAATTCAGGTATCCGAGAGTCGGAAATCTGAATTACATCTACAAAATTACGTGCTTCTTTTCAAACAGAAGCACAAAAATTAACTTTTTTTAACTTTTGCCTATTTTAGTTGAAAAATCAAAGATTTAAGCGCAATTTCTTGACAAAACAAAGGCGTTTTAGGCGTCCGCAAACGCTCATTAGACACACTTCACACACACATACACACAATTATAAAAAAATATTAACCTTTGTTAATACTCTTCTCATAAATTATTTGTAATTTCGCAAGTGATTCACATTAACCTAACCAAATACATTTATGAAAAAGACAATTTTGGTAACCGGTGGTACTGGTTTTATTGGTTCACACACAACTGTTGAACTTCAAGCAGCGGGTTACGATGTAGTTATCATCGACAACCTTTCAAACTCTAAGGCAGATGTTGTTGACGGCATCGAAAAGATTTCAGGCATCCGCCCTGCTTTCGAAGAAGTAGATTGCTGTGACTATCCCAAGCTCGAAGCTGTTTTCCAGAAGTATCCTGGCATCGAAGGTATTATTCACTTTGCGGCTTCTAAGGCAGTAGGCGAAAGTGTTGAAAAGCCTTTGAAGTACTACGAAAACAACATTGTTTCGCTCATCAACCTCCTCAAGTTGATGCCCAAGTACAACGTTAAGGGTATTATCTTCTCTTCAAGTTGCACCGTTTACGGTCAGCCCGATCCCGAAAACCTCCCCGTTACCGAAAATGCTCCTCTTAAGCAGGCAGAAAGCCCCTATGGTAACACGAAGGCAATCAACGAAGAAATCGTTCAGGACTTCGTTAAGAGTGGTGCTCCCATCTCTGCGATCCTCCTCCGCTACTTCAACCCCATCGGCGCTCACCCCTCTGCAATCATCGGCGAAATGCCCAATGGTGTGCCCGCTAACTTGATTCCTTACCTCACTCAGACGGCTATCGGTATCCGCGAATGCCTCTCTGTATTTGGTGATGATTATGACACTCCCGACGGTTCTTGTATCCGCGACTTCATTTACGTAATCGACCTCGCTAAGGCTCACGTTTGCGCTATGGAACGTATCCTCAACGGCAAGAACGAAGAACCCGTAGAAATCTACAACGTAGGTACTGGTAAGGGTGTGACTGTGTTTGAACTCATCAACACATTCGAAAAGTGCACAGGCGTGAAGTTGAACTACAAGGTAGTTGCGCGTCGCCCCGGTGACATTGAAAAGGTTTGGGGTAACGTTGACAAGGCAAACCAAAAGCTCGGTTGGAAGGCAGTGCACACTCTCGAAGATGCACTCAGCACAGCTTGGAAGTGGCAGCTTGAACTCCGCGAACGCGGCATCATGTAATCCTTGACATCATAATAATTGATTACAAAAATAGGGACCTTAAGGACATTTGGCTTTAAGGTCCTTTATTAAATAAAACAAGTGTTTGGATTTATGTACAACAATCCCTACTCAAATTCGCCTTCACCTTGCTATATACTTGAAGAAGAAAAGTTGCGTCGTAACCTTTCGCTCATCAAGAGCATAGCCGACCGTGCAGGTGTGGAATTTATCTTGGCGTTTAAGGCATTTGCGCTTTGGAAAACCTTCCCCATCTTCCGCGAATATATCTCGCACACCACTGCATCGTCACTTTACGAAGCACGCTTGGCGCTTGAGGAATTTGGTTCAAAGGCTCATACGTATTCACCGGCTTACGAAGACGAGACTTTTGATGAAATCGTTAAGTGTTCGAGTCACATCTCCTTCAACTCGCTTACACAATTTGCGCGTTTTGCCAAACGCGCCACAGGGGTTTCTTGTGGGGTACGCATAAATCCCGAATACAGCGAAATTGAAACCGACCTCTACAATCCTTGTGCTCCAGGTTCACGTTTCGGAGTCTTGGCAAAAGACCTTCCAGTTGAACTCCCCGAACAGATTGAAGGTTTTCATTGTCATTGCCATTGTGAGAGTTCGTCGTATGCTTTGGAAAACACCTTGCGCCACATAGAGGAGAAATTCGGAGCGTGGTTGCCAAAAATAAAATGGTTGAACCTTGGAGGAGGACACCTGGTGACGCGTGCCGATTACGATGTAGAGCACCTCATCGGTTTGCTTCAAGCCTTCCGCGCGAAATATCCCAACCTCAAGGTCATTCTCGAACCCGGTTCTGCCTTTGCATGGCAAACAGGTCCGCTTGTTTCACGAGTTGTTGACATCGTAGAAAATCACGGTATCAAAACCGCCATTCTCAACGTGTCATTCACGTGCCACATGCCCGATTGCCTTGAAATGCCCTACTGGCCACGCGTGAGAAACGCCGAAACCCTTGAGGGCGAAGACGCCGTAGGTCATGAAACTGAAGCATGCGTATATCGCCTTGGCGGAAACTCGTGCCTCTCGGGCGACTTTATGGGATACTGGCGCTTTAATCGTACCCTTGAAGTGGGCGACACCATTATCTTTGAAGATATGATTCACTACACTACGGTGAAGACCAACATGTTTAACGGTATCCACCATCCCTCACTCGCACTCCTCCACACCGACGGCACACTCGACGTGCTTCGTAATTATCACTACGAGGATTATCGCGATAGAATGGATTAAAATTCGGGTTATAGTTTTTTCAGCAAAACATTAAGAGGGTATTTATCCCAGTGATTCTCATAACCTAAAACCTTATAACCTCATAACTTCCCAAATAAATGAAAGAAACAAATCTTCCAGAAAATGCCTTCCGTGAATTGCGCGAGGGCGAAGAATACAAGCCCTTGATGGAAGCAGGGAAACACTATCGTGAAGTAACGCCATGGTCAATCACATGGGGTATACTCATGGCAATTCTCTTCTCCGCCGCTACGGCATACTTAGGACTTAAAGTGGGTCAAGTGTTTGAAGCCGCCATCCCCATTACAATCATTGCCGTAGGTGTAGCAGGTGCTACGCATCGCAAGGATCCCATGGGCGAAAATGTCATTATCCAGAGCATCGGTGCATGCTCGGGAATGATTGTAGCAGGTGCGATTTTCACACTCCCCGCACTCTACATCCTTCAACACACACATCCCGAAATCACCGTTAATTTCCTTTGGATTTTCTTGGCATCCTTGCTCGGCGGTGCGCTCGGCATCTTGTTGCTCATTCCTTTCCGCAAGTATTTCGTTAAGGAAATGCACGGCAAATATCCCTTCCCCGAAGCCACGGCCTCTACGCAAATTCTCCTCTCGGGAGAGAAGAGCGGTAGCAGCGCTAAACCCTTGCTCGTAGCGGGTGTAATAGGCGGTCTTTATGACTTTGCCGTTGCCACCTTCGGACTTTGGAATGAAAACTTCACCAGCCGTTGTTGTGAAATTGGGAGTACGATTGCCGAAAAGGCAAAGTTAGTGTTCTCATGCAACACCAGTGCCGCACTCCTCGGTATGGGATTTATCGTTGGTTTGAAGTATGCTACGATTATCTGTGCCGGTTCTGCCCTCGTATGGTGGGGAATTGTACCTGCCATTTCGTTCATCTTCCCCGACCTTGAAGTTGCTAACGGCATTACGGCGGGAAATGCGAGCGCCGAACAAATATTCGGATATGCCAAGAGCATTGGTATCGGCGCTATTGCCATGGCGGGTATCATTGGTGTAGTAAAGAGTTGGGGCGTAATTAAGAGTGCGTTTGCCTTAATCGGAAAGATTTCTAAGGGTGGCGCACAACAAGCGGAAGAAGTGCGTACACAACGCGACCTTTCGATGAAGATTATCGCCATCGGCACACTCATCACCATATTGGTGACCACCATTTTCTTCTTCGTAGGTCCTATGGAGGGCAACTTGCTCTTCACTATCGTAGGCATCTTAATTGTTGCCGTTATTGCTTTCCTCTTTACAACGGTAGCCGCAAATGCCATTGCCATTGTAGGTTCTAACCCCGTGAGTGGTATGACTCTCATGACCCTCATCCTCTCCAGCATCATCATGATGCTTGTAGGTTTGAACGGTACACACGGTATGGTGGCGGCCTTAATCATGGGCGGTGTGGTATGTACCGCACTCTCATCTGCAGGTGCTTTCATCACTGACTTGAAGATTGGTTATTGGCTCGGAAGTACCCCTAAGTACCAGGAAACCTACAAATTCATCGGTGTATTAGTAAGTGCCGCAACCGTAGGTGGCGTAATCATGATTCTCCAAAAGGTATATGGTTTCACACCCGACAATGCCGACGTCATGGCAGCTCCTCAAGCACGCGCAATGGCGGGAGTTATCGAACCGCTTATGAGTGGCGAAGGTGCACCTTGGTTACTCTACGGCATCGGTGCACTTATCTCTTTGGTGCTCAACTTCTGCGGCATTCCCGCTTTGGCATTTGCCCTGGGCATGTTCATTCCCTTGCAACTCAACCTCCCTCTTATCGTAGGCGGTGCCATCAACTGGTTTGTAGGTTCACGCACAAAGGATGAAAAGGTGAATAATGCTCGCATTGAGAAGGGCACATTGCTTGCTTCTGGTTTTATTGCCGGTGGCGCCTTGATGGGTGTGGCAAGTGCAGCACTCCAATTCGGTGGCATTAAATTTGACAATAGCGCATGGTTAGCAAATCCCTCAAGTGAACTACTGAGTTTGGCGTGCTACTTGCTGCTTATCTGCTACCTCATAAAGGCAACATGTAAGAAGTAATAGCACCATGCTTACGAAAAACAAAATCAAATACATCACCTCCCTTGCGAAAAAGAAATTTCGCGATGAGGAGGGCGTATTCCTTGCTGAAGGTGCGAAGGTAGTGGGAGACATTCTCCCCTACTTTCGTTGCCTTATGCTTTGTGGCACGAAAGAATATCTTTCACAACACCCCGAGTTGAAGGCCGATGAGATTATTGAAATCTCGGAAGCCGAACTACAAAAGTGCTCGCAATTAAAAACACCCCGCGATGTAATTGCCGTATTCCGCCAACCCACGCCATCTCCCCTATCCGGTGAAGAGATGCGTGAAGAACTCTGCATCGTGCTCGACGGAGTGCAAGACCCAGGCAACCTCGGCACGATTATCCGACTTGCCGACTGGTTTGGCATTCACCACATCTTTTGCTCGGAAGACACCGCCGACGCCTTCGCCCCCAAGGTTATTCAAGCCACAATGGGCGCCATTACGCGTGTCGCGCTCCATTACACAAACCTCACCCGTTTTCTCTCTTCCATTCCCCAAGGCATCCCCGTTTACGGCACCTTCCTTGAAGGCGAAAATATCTACGGCAAAACACTCTCTACCAATGGTTTGCTTATTATGGGAAATGAGGGAAATGGCATCCGTCCCGAAACACAAGCATTCATCAATCAAAAACTTTTCATCCCTCCTCATCCAGCAGGATGCGAGACTTCGGAAAGCCTGAATGTTGCCATTGCCACCGCCATTTGTTGTGCTGAATTTAGGAGACAACTGCATAATGAATCTTCCTAAAGAGAACAGGCTGCCGTGAAACGGTTCTTGAATGTAAATCAAATCCACTCCTATTTCCTCATTGACCGTGAAGGCCATTTGCTCAAAGTGAATGCTGACCCACGTTCCTTAGATCGGTTTGAGGAACTCATTAAGACTCTAAACTAAAAGTGAGTTACGAAAAATTAAGTCGGACTTAATTAAAACTAAGTTACTTATAATTTTCATTGATTCCGACTTAATTTTCAACAATTCTTCATCGCTTGATTTTTAATCTTAACACAACTTTTAATTTACTGACAAATACATAGATATCTGCAATTTAACAATGTATTTCATTCCTTTACTCGTTATTATCATTATTTGGTTGCCACTCCTCTTTATTTTAAGATGGAGGTACTACCGTATGCCCTTGCTTCCCAAGGTTGATAAAGCGAAAGAAAGCGATGAAGCATTGCCTATTACCATAATTATTCCCCTTGAGCATGATGTTGAAAATCTTTATGAACTACTTACCTGCATTTTCAATCAGCATTATGAGGGCACGATACATGTGCTTATTGCTAATTACTCAGGGGAAAAAGTCGTAGAAGAAAAACTTTTGCGCCTGGAACGCGATTTTAGGCATCTTAAACATACAAATATTGCAACAACTACCCACCTGATTGATAGAGAAAAGTTAGCTGTAAGCGTGGGAATTAAAGGCGCCCGCACAGAGTGGATTATGCTAATGGATGCCGATGTGCTCCCTCCCTCGCCTAATTGGTTGGAAGCGATGATGCAAACATGTGAACCTGATTGTGACATTGCTATAGGATATTCTAATTGCGCCGTGAGCAATAGTGATACGTCACTATGGAATTATGATGTGCACTTACAAAACATTCTCAACTACAAGACTTCACGCCAGAATTGCTACACAGGAGGGTTTTTGACACATGTGCTGGTACGCAAAAGTCTCTTCATTGAACAACAAGGCTTCTCAAATCAACATACGCGATTGACAATTGGAACCTTGCCCTTGTTGGTAGAACATCTGTCAAAAACAGGACGCGTTCGTGTGATACTTAGCGCAGACACCTGTGTATTTAGGAAACCGTCACCTACTCCCGATTACCAACAAGAGGTGTTAGCACACAATATTATATATTATTATACAGCAACTAAAACAAAAGTGCTTGATGCAATGCATAGCATCAGTACATGCTTCTTGCTTACACTTCCCATAATACTCTTCTACGTCATCACTCAAAATATAGTATTGTGGATGAATCATAGTGGTAGTATAACCATAGTTAGTGCCTTTACATTTACTCCGAATCCACCGATGATTTGGGAGGTTATTCTACATACCATGCTCGTGGTAGCACTTTTCGTAATATTTTTCATTCCGATACGCCGTTTGCAGATAAGTTTAGCAACCGTTGGCTTCCACATATCATATCCTAAACTTCTAATTTACCCATTTTTACTCCCCATATACCGCGCAAACAAACGAATATTAGCATTTTTCTACCGCAAGAAGTGCGTTAGACGACTTTAATGGGTAAAAAATGAGGTTGAAAACTGTGTCAAAACTAAAAAAAGTAGTAACTTTGCACTCGCTATGGCAATAATGGACCTTCTAAATATCAATCTCTCAAAAATTCCTGCTGACGGAATGAAGTTGGAAATGACTCTTAACGGAGACTTTTTCACGGCGTTGGATCAGGAAACCATTAAGGGCGGAAGTGTCAAGGTAAACTTGAATATCCGTGAACATTCAGGAGAGGTTTATACCTTGAAGTTCGTTGTCCAAGGCGAAGTAATAGTTGAATGCGACAGATGTCTCGATGACCTGGCCCTTGTCGTTGATGCTGAGGAGACCATCAAACTTACCTATAATGATGAATCCGACTCCACGGCTGATGACATTAAATTCATCCCCAAGAATACGAACATGTACGACGCTTCTTGGGACGTCTACGAAATCGTGGAACTTTCACTCCCTATTCAGCGCACCCACCAAGTGGGGGAGTGTAATGAGGACATGCTCAGTCGCATTTGCTACGAGAATGATGAGTGCTTAGACGAATAAATTGCTGAACTAAAACTCTAAACACAATCTGACAACACTAAAAATTAACACATCTAAAATTTTTCAAACAAAATGGCACATCCTAAAAGAAGACAGTCAAAGACAAGAACACTTAAGCGTCGTACACATGACAAGGCAGTAGCTCCTACACTCGCAGTTTGCGCTAATTGCGGTGGTTGGCACATCTACCACACTGTATGTCCCACTTGTGGTTACTATCGTGGTAAGCTCGCTATCGTAGTTGACGAAGTTGCTGAATAATCAACTTTTATACAAGGGAGTTAAAAGCTGAAAGTTTACACACACGTGCTTATAAATGTGTGAGTCTCTTTTTGCTTTTAACTCCATATTTTTTAGGTTAGTCCCTTGATTGGAAACTCCAACAATCCCCTTAACAACTATGGAAAAAATAAATGCAGTAATCACCGGTGTTGGTGGTTATGTACCAGAATACGTTTTGAGTAACGATGAACTCTCTCGCATGGTTGACACCAACGACGAGTGGATCATGACTCGAATTGGCATTAAGGAACGTCGTCTCCTTAATGAAGAAGGTCTTGGCACAAGTTATATGGCACGCAAGGCGGTGAAGCAACTTCTTGAAAAGACGGGTACCGACCCTCTCGAAATTGATTGTATCATCGTTGCAACATCTACGCCCGACTTCCATTTCCCTTCAACGGCAAGCATAGTTTTGGGAAGAGTTGGCATGAAGAATGCTCACGCTATTGACATGCAAGCCGCTTGTTGTGGATTCCTCTATGCAATGGACACCGCCGCAAGTTTGATTCAAAGCGGAAGATACAAAAAGGTTGTAGTTTGCGGTGCCGATAAGATGTCAAGTGCCGTAGACTATACCGACCGCGCAACTTGTCCCATCTTTGGTGACGGTGCTGCTGCTGTGTTGGTAGAAGGTTCAACTGAAGAATACGGATGGATGGATTCTCACCTCCGCACCGACGGCCTTGGTCTCCCCTACCTCTGCATGAAGGCAGGTGGTTCGGTTTGTCCTCCCTCACATTATACAATTGAGCATCGCATGCACTTTGTACACCAGGAAGGTAAGACGGTATTTAAGTTTGCCGTAACTAACATGACTGATGCTTGTACGAAGATTGCGGAACATAACAACCTTACAAAGGAAAATATTTCTTGGGTACTCCCCCACCAGGCGAACGTACGCATCATCGAAGCAGTTTCAGCGCGTCTTGAAGTAGAACCTGAAAAGGTGATGATGAACATTCAGAAGTACGGTAATACTTCTGCCGCATCTCTCCCCCTCGCATTGTGGGATTACGAAAAGCAGTTGAAGAAGGGCGACAACCTCATCCTCACCGCGTTCGGTGCTGGTTTCACATGGGGTGCCGCATATCTCAAGTGGGCTTATGATGGAAAATAAACCCAACCACAAAGCGG
>CALCUV010000053.1 GCA_937906765.1 uncultured Prevotella sp. | reverse complement strand
AGTTTTTAGAGTCGTGGAAGAAAGCCGTTGGTGCCGCCAAAACAGAACTTCTCCAAAGTCTTAACGCCGCGCAAAACCAACCCGAGACGCGCGTCACACCTGAAGCCATCGACCGATTGGGTGCCAATGAAGTTTTTGTGTTTGGATCCAACGCCACAGGAAGACACTATGGAGGCGCAGCCCGAGTGGCAGTCAACAAATTTGGCGCCATCATGGGACAGGGGCACGGCATGCAAGGAAAGAGTTATGCCATCGACTCAATGAGCGGTATCCCCAATATGGAAAAGGATATAACAGATTTCTGCGCCTATGCACAAGCGCATCCCGAGAAACACTTCCTCGTGACGCGCATCGGTTGCGGCATTGCGGGATACAAGGACGAAGAAATCGCTCCCCTATTTGCCTGCTGTAAGGACCTCGCGAATGTTTCTCTACCTGCGTCCTTCTGGAAAACTATCGGCGCGCCTTCCACTCAGAAAGTCTACGACCTCAACCGCTTCCTTGAAGCACAGGAACGCGACTACGATACCGCCCTCCAGGAAATGCAGAACGGCAGAACGGTGATCCACTGGATTTGGTACATTTTCCCTCAACACAAGGGTCTTGGACACAGTTACAACTCTAAATTCTACGCACTCGATGGCGTCGACGAAGCCCGTGCGTTTCTGGAGCACCCCATCCTGGGCGAACGCCTCCGCACCATCTGCCGTGCCCTCCTCACTCATGCGGGCAAGCGCGACATTGAGCACATCATGGGCAGTCACATTGACGTCATCAAACTCCAATCGTCCATGAACCTCTTCAACAAGGTTGCGCCGGAAGACGTCTTCCAACAGGTACTCGATGCTTTTTTCTAATTTCCCCAAAAAAGTCATCCAAGGAACTTCGAAGTTGTTCCCCTTAATCCATACTACGGTTATAAAACAATCCCCAAAGTTTAGATGTCACTCCAATCTTTGGGGATTTCTATGTCAAATTGAGATCATTGTTACTGAAAATAGTTACGACACTTTACCCTTGCTTCCCACCAACATAATGCGTGATGGTAAATGGTTTTTGCGTTCCTACTACAGTGATTACGTCGAAGCGGATAGGTTGATCAAGACTGTGGATGTGTAAGTAATGACCGGCGGCAAGGCGAAGGTTTTGGAGTTTTTCTTCATCTACGGCGGTGAGTGCGGGAGCAAAGTCTTCGTTTGAGCGGGTTTTGACCTCCACAAAGATAATCTCGCCGTACCACTCGGCAATGATGTCGATTTCTAAGTGACCTACGCGCCAATTCCTATCCAGCAGGGTGTAGCCTTTGCGAATAAGGTAGCGACAGGCCTCTTCTTCGCCTATTTGTCCGAGAATGTTGTGGGAAGCCATGATAAAAGGGGAACGGGGAAAGGTTAAAGGGGGACGGAGAACGGGGAGAGTTTAACGATGAAAGGGGAATGGGAAAACGCTAAAGGGAAGATGCCGTTAACCGTTCACCTCTCACCTTTAACCGTTCATCGTTCACCTACCTCCGCTTGTGCTGAAAAAATTCCTTCATCAGCGCCGCGCATTCTTCTTCGAGCACACCGCTCACGACTTTCGTCTTAGGGTGGAGCGCCTTTGGGGCAAAGAAGGAATAACCACGCTTGGGGTCGGAAGCACCATAGACCAGGCGACCAAGTTGTGACCACCCGATGGCGCCGGCACACATAATGCAAGGTTCTACCGTGACATAGAGCGTACAGACATCCAAGTATTTCCCGCCAAGATGCTCTGCCGCCGCCGTGATAGCCTGCATCTCGGCGTGGGCAGTAACATCGTGGAGCATTTCCGTAAGGTTGTGCCCACGGGCTATGATTTGATCGCCACAAACTACGACGGCACCCACAGGATTTTCGTCCGCCTCAAAAGCGCGACGGGCTTCCTCAAGCGCCTTTCGCATGTAGCGTTCATCGGCAGTCATGGTCATGCGTTCAAACCTTTCATGGTGAGCGCCACACGCCCACGTTCGTAATCAATGTCTAACACTTTCACCTGCACACGCTGTTGGAGGGTCACCACTTCGTTCGGGTCTTTCACGTACTTGTCTGCCAGTTGCGACACGTGCACAAGTCCTTTCACCTTAATGCCCATATCTACGAAGCAACCGAAGTTCGTGATGTTCGAAATGATACCCGGCACCACCATACCCACTTCAAGGTCGTCAATCGTGCGGAGCGATTTGTCGAAACTGAATACCGTTGCCATACCTCTGGGGTCGCGTCCGGGTTTGGCAAGTTCTGCCATAATGTCGGTGAGGGTTGGGAGTCCCACTTCTGCCGTACAGTAGCGCTGAAGGTCGATACTGCCACGCTTCTCTGCCGAAGCAATGAGTTCGGGCACCTTACAACCCGCATCCTTCGCCATCTGCTCCACAAGGGCATAGCGTTCGGGGTGAACGGCTGTATTATCTAAGGGATTCTTTGCGTCGGGGATGCGCAAGAAACCCGCACACTGCTCATAAGCCTTTGCTCCGAGGTGCGGCACTTTAAGCAATTCGCGACGCGAAGTAAAGGCGCCGTTTTCCGCACGGTAATCCACAATGTTTTGTGCCAACGAGGGCCCCAGACCTGAGATATACGTGAGCAGGTGTTTACTTGCCGTGTTGAGGTTTACGCCAACCGTGTTCACGCAACTCTCAACCGTGAGGTCGAGGGAGTGCTTGAGCGCCGTTTGATCTACATCGTGTTGATACTGCCCCACACCTATGCTCTTCGGGTCGATTTTTACGAGTTCGGCAAGGGGATCTGAAAGGCGGCGTGCGATACTTACGGCACCGCGAACGGTTACGTCGTAATCGGGAAACTCCTCGCGGGCAATCTTTGAGGCAGAATATACCGACGCTCCGTCTTCGCTGACCAAGAAAATCGCTACGTCTTTCAAATGCAAGGACTGCACGAGTTCTTCGGTCTCACGTCCTGCTGTGCCATTCCCAATTGCTACCGCCTCAATCTTATATTGCTCAATCAGTGTGGAGAGTTTGCCACACGAACGTGCCCACTGCTGTTGTGGCTGATGTGGATAAATGGTTTCGTTATGGAGTAAGTTGCCCTGAGCATCCAGACACACCACCTTACATCCCGTACGGAAACCCGGGTCTATCCCCATGATGCGCTTCTGTCCGAGCGGAGCGGCAAGGAGTAACTGCTTGAGGTTTGTGGTAAACACACGAATCGCCTCTTCATCCGCACGCTGCTTTGAACTTGCGGCAAATTCCGTTTCTATAGAGGGTTTCAAGAGGCGCTTATAAGCATCGGCAAGCGCGAGTTTCACCTGCTCGCCCGCCTTGCCGTACTTGGGATAACGGCGTCCGAGGCGCTCGAGGCAGTCTTCCTCATCGCGGGGATTGATGGCAACACGCAAGAAACCCTCTTCCTCACCGCGACGAATGGCCAAGAGGCGGTGGCTCGTACAACGGTTCAAGGGTTCGCTAAAATCAAAATAGTCACGATACTTTGCCGCTTCTGCCTGCTTGTTTTTAATCACCTTTGAAGAGATTACTGCGTTGAGTTCAAACGTTCGGCGGAGCGTGTTGCGCACATCCTCATTCTCACTCATCTGTTCGGCAATAATGTCGCGCGCACCCTGAAGGGCATCTTCTACGGTGGGAACTTCGTCCGTGAGGAAGTCCTTCGCACGCACTTCGGGGTCATTATTGGGTTTCAACAAGATTTCATTTGCGAGGGGTTCGAGTCCCTTTTTGCGCGCCACCTCAGCACGCGTCTTGCGCTTGGGTTTGAAGGGCAAGTAGATGTCTTCAAGCACCGTGGCATTCCAACAATCCTCAATGCGTTTGCGGAGTTCGTCGGTCAATTTGCCTTGCTCTTCAATGGTTTGGGTGATGTATTCCTTGCGATGGAGGAGTTCGTGAAGTTTTTCGTTTTGCTCGGCAATCTGCGCGATAGCCACTTCGTCGAGTCCGCCAGTTGCCTCCTTGCGGTAGCGCGACACGAAGGGAATAGTGGCACCGTCGTTCAACAGATTCACGGTGTTTTCCACCTGACGCTCACGCAGGTTCAGGCTTTTGGCGATAAGGGAAATTATTTGTTGCATTTCTTTTTCGGAAAATCTATGAGATAATTTAGGGAGAGAGCGTGCCCTCAAATTCTTTGAGAAACGGGCGCCATTATTAGTAATAGAATTGCACGGAAGTTACTTATAATGCGCCGCAAGTTTAATACCGTTCTGCTTAATCCTCTCCCGCCACGACATAACCGCATGCTGCGATGGCGTCGGTCACTATCTGGATACACGCTTCGCAAGTTGGAATATCGGCAGCCTCAGCCATGACGCGCACTAAGGGTTCTGTGCCCGACTCACGCACCAACATTCTGCCGTTACCCTCAAGTTGTGCTTCCGCCTTCTTAATGGCTTCGTTTACCAAGGGAGCTGCCATTACCAGTTTCTTATCCGTCACGCGCACATTGACTAACACCTGCGGGAAGAGCTTAACGGGCGCTGTGAGTTCGGAAAGTTTGCGCTTCTTGGCGAGCATGACTTCCATGATTTTGAGACTCGTGAGGATGCCGTCGCCAGTTGAAGCATGCTTGGCGAAAATCACGTGTCCCGATTGCTCACCGCCTATAATATTATTGTGTGCCGCCATGTAGTCATAGACATTCTTGTCGCCCACAGCGGTTTTTGCGTAGTCGATACCGAGTTTGTCGAGCGCCTTAAAGAGACCGATGTTCGACATAACCGTAGTTACTACCGTATTATTATCCAACTGGTTGCGCTCCTTGAGGTATGCCGCCGACACGTAGAGAATCTTGTCGCCGTCCACCACGTTACCCTGTTCATCCACACAGAGACAACGGTCGGCATCGCCGTCATAAGCGAAACCAACGTCCAATCCCTTTTCAACAACGAACTTTTGCAATCCCTCAATATGCGTACTGCCCGCATTGCGATTGATATTCGTGCCGTCAGGTTCGGCATTCATCACATAAGTCTTTGCTCCGAGCGCATTAAACACCGAAGCCGCAATGTCCCAAGCGCTTCCGTTGGCACAGTCCAAACCTACCTTCATCCCCTTAAAGGAATGCACGCCGAGGGATATCAAATAACCGATATAACGATTGCGACCCTCCACATAATCTACCGTACGGCCAATAGCATCCTTCGTAGCGTAAGGCGGAATTCCCGACTTGCCGTCCAAGAAATCCTCAATGCGCGCGATGGTTGTATCATCCATCTTCTCACCATTATTGTTGATGAGCTTAATGCCGTTATCGTAATAGGGATTATGACTTGCAGAAATCATAATACCGCAATCAAAACCGTCACACTTCGTGATGTAGGCCACGGAAGGAGTTGTTGTTACATGCAAGAGGTAAGCGTCGGCGCCCGAAGAGGTAATCCCTGCGGCGAGCGCGTATTCCAACATGTAAGAAGAGCGACGTGTGTCCTTACCAATTACGATGCGCCCACTGCGATTGGGAGCACTGAAGTACCAACCGAGGAAGCGTCCTATTTTAAAAGCATGTTTCGCGGTGAGATCTACATTTGCCTCGCCACGAAAGCCGTCTGTTCCGAAATATTTTCCCATAAGAAAAAAAAGGAGAAAGGAGAAAGGAAAAAGGAGAAAGAGCCGTGCGGGATTTATTTGCATGGATAATTCACCAATATCCGTTCTCGTTTATACAATAATCTTAATAGAAAGAGAAAGGAGAAAGAATCGTGCGGGATTTCAACGCGCAAGCATCTTTCTCCTTTCTCCTTTCTGATTTCTCATTTATACAAGTCTTGCAATCCATTCTTCGCGGTCGCCTGCAAGATAATCAATCACGGGGATTTCTACCATCGTGTAACATCCTGGGCGTTGACGCATCGCGGCACGAGCTGCGCAAACGAGCACTTGACCTGTAAGCGCGGGGTTGTTTATCTTCATGTTGAATTCAAACAACTGATTTTGCGTTTTGCCTGACACGCCCTTACGCACAAGGTTCACGCCGTGACCCATGTCTATAACATCGTCCACACAAGGAACCTGAATCACGTGCGTTTCGTCGTTAACAAAATAGGCATCTGCCTTAATTGCCGCAGCTACTGTTGCAAAGTCATGTCCTTCTTGAAGTTCGATATATACCATACGTCTGTGGATGCCTTGCCCAGTAGGAATGGTCATTGAGAGTGCTGCTTTTACGCCAGGGATTGCCTTCACAGCAACGGTGTGTCCCATAGACATACCGGGACCAAAGTTGGTGTAGGTAATACCTTTAGGTGCCACCGCCTGAAGTAAGGTGCGCACCACGCTATCACTTCCTGGGTCCCATCCTGCGGCAATTACGCTCACGGCATTGCCGGCTACAGCCGCCTCACCGAGACTCTTGCGCAAGGGAACAATCTGACTGTGGATGTCAAAACTATCTACGGTGTGAATACCTTTGGCAAGGATGGATTTTGCCATAACTTCCACACTACGCGTAGGCGTAGAGAGAATCGCAACATCCACATCCTTCAACTCAGCAATATCACTCACCACATCGTAAGGCGTAAGTTCCGCAGGTTTGTTTGCTGCGCCTTTGCGACGTACTACCCCTGCAACTTCCATATCAGGCGCCGCTTCAATTGCCTCAAGCGCATAGCGACCTATGTTACCGTAGCCCACGATGGCTACTCTTGTTTTCTTTTCGTTGTTCATAGTTGTTGTGTTTATTTTTTTAAGAACTATAGCTACTATAGGGACTATGGGAACTATAGATAATATTACCCTATTTAGAATCCATTTACTTTCCCGCAGGGCGCAAGCGACGCTCGTCGTTCAACTTGCGCTGGAGTTCAAGCACCTCGCGATGCTTCTTTGCCAACTCAGCGTCCTTTTCATCTACGATGCTGCGGAGGTCATTAATCTTAGCGTTGAGCGCATCAACCTCGGGCTGGTCATAAAGTCTGCTCTTCGTGAAATAGCGCTTGCCATTCGAACCCTTGAAGTAGTAAGTCACTCCAGCGGTTAACTGCACCTGCGCATGACCAGCATGATAAGCGTTCGCAGAAAGGTCCCACACGATGTAGGGTCGCAAAGAAAGTCCAAACGCCTTCTGTTTGCCAAAGCGGTAATTGAAGTTCAAACCTGCCGTTGAGGTGAAGTTCTCACTATCTTCGCCTTGATAAGAAGGCACATACCAATGGTTGTGACCAAAGCCGTAAACCGCTTCCATCTCAAAGGTGCGCGCTTTGGTATATCCGTAAAACACGTTCGAGAGGTTCACACGTCCTAAGAGCGAAGAGTGAATATTGTCAATAGCGTTTTGAGTGCCACGCTGCCCTACTCCACTGGTGTTCACGCCAAGAGTTGTTTGGAGTTCCACACCTATCGTAGGCGAAAATTGCTTACCAAGTTGGATGCCCAAAAGTGCACGTTCGCTAGCAAAGAAAGAATGTCCCTTCATAGGGGTAGTTCCACCGAGTTGCACACCTGCATAACAATTATCAAAGGCTTTATGACCTACGTATTGCGCCGACCCTGTCAACGCCATGCCTCCCAAAAGGAGCGAAAGGATTATTTTTTTCATATCTGTTTTGTTATTTCTGATGAACTATCAACGGCAAAAATACAAACTTTGCGCCGTAAGATTGCCGATTTCACACTTTTTTTTATTCCCGTGCCTACAAACTGGCAAAAACCGCCTCACGGTATGCCGCCCAACTTACTGATTTTCAGCCGTGCCTCACTACCTCAAAAAAGAGATATTTTTAGGAAAAACAATTAGTAACTTTAGGAAAATTCTTTAAGGGTTACGACGGCGAAAAAGAGTTTTTGTTTTGGCGCTGTGGCAAAGAGCGCCAAAACAAAGGAAAGGAGTGGACATTTCATGACTCTAAAATCTCCGTTCTTTTCTTCCCTACCCAACAAATTAATTGTACATTTGCAAAGTGTCGCAACCTAATGCGCACGAAATTCATACATCCAAGAACATTCCTAATGGACAAACTCACCACACATACTGACGCGCGCGCCTGTCTGACCATTGTCGAAGCGCTCAAGGATTTCCCCTTCACGATTGACCGAGCATACTGGCTTCATAGTGTGCCCGAAGGCGCTGAAAGAGGGTATCACGCCAGTCGCTCTTGCTATGAATACCTTGTGTCTATGTGTGGCAGTGTGGAGATAGTCCTGGAAGACGCTAAGGGGCGCCAAACCTACGTGCTCAGTAAGAAGGACGAAGGTCTCATTGTTCCGCCCTACACTTGGATTGAATTAAAAAAGTTCAGTCCAGATGCCGTGCTCCTCGTTCTTGCCTCTGATGGGTATCAACCTGAGAGTTACATCAATGATTATGACGAATTTCAGAAAGAGATTCTTTGAGGTTTTGAGGTTATAAGGTCGCTTCGCTCTTAGGTTGTAAGGTCATTAAGGTCTTGTGCCCTACGCACACCCCGCAAGGAACTACTCACTACTCACTCATCACTACTCTCTCCCAACTCCCTCCCCATGCCCAACGCTACTTACACCATCCAGCGCTACACTCCAGCGCTACGCTCTACGTGGGACGCCTTCGTCAGCGCCTCACGCAATGGCACGTTTCTCTTAGAGCGTGGGTTTATGGATTATCACTCCGACCGGTTTACGGACC
>CALCUV010000052.1 GCA_937906765.1 uncultured Prevotella sp. | reverse complement strand
TATTATCAAATTGTTGACGGCATAACACTCCAAGAGATTGAAAGTTGGGAAGATGCTAACGAGATTGTTGGTTGTATTACCGTCTTCTGTGGTGCACGTCCTGTTCGTTTGATAGATAATGTAAGATATAAGTAAAGAGTTGATATGATACTAAGTATATTGAAATCTAAAATACATTGTGCTACTGTTACTGAAGCAAACCTTCATTATATGGGTAGCATCACGATTGACGAAGATTTGATGGATGCAGCAGGTCTTCTTCCCAATGAACATGTTCACGTTGTTAACAATATGAATGGTGCTCGCATTGAAACATATGTTATTCGTGGACCACGTAAGTCGGGTTGTATTTGCCTAAATGGAGCTGCAGCTCGATTGTTTCATGTTGGAGATGAAGTGATAATCATGTCGTATGCAGGTATGACTCCTGACGAGGCGCAAGGATTTAGTCCCAAGGTGGTTTTTCCCGTAGGTGAAAATAATGAAATCTAACAGCTTTATTAAAGTTGCACTTAATTTTATAATTTTTCTTTAATATCGTAAAGGTTATATTTTTTGTACTTCAATAGTGTTCCGAAAATAAGAATTTGTTAACCCCTAAAGGTTGGCGAATTCTTATTTTTTTTATGATAGTTTGTGTTCAATCTATGTTCGGTTATACCATAAATCTTCTGATTAGAAATAAGACGTTGTACATCATACTAATGCTTTTTCTTAAATCACAAATAAATTCTTCTAAGTAAGAGATTGTTTTTTGTAAGTGTCGGTGAATTAAAATTAAAGTTTAAAATAGGTTGGTGAGAGAATCGTTCTTCTCCACATGGTTTTTGTTTCCAAGAATAATAGTGTGAAAAGAAGATACATTAACTAAAAAATGGAAATGCCCTCAAAAAAATAGTGAAATTTATTTGAGGGATAAAAACTTGTTTTTAATTTTGTTTTTGAAATGCTTGCATTCGTCCCTTTTTATAGTTCTTTCAGACAACTTAATCAACTATGAAAAAACAGATTGACTTACTCCAACCGCTCAAAACCTATTTTGGCTTTGACCAATTTAAGCACAATCAAGAAGATATTATTCGTAGTCTTCTTGATGGGCGTGACGTTTTTGTGCTGATGCCTACTGGAGGAGGTAAGTCAATGTGTTATCAACTCCCAGCCATGCTTATGAATGGCACTGCTATCGTGATTTCACCGCTTATTGCGCTTATGAAAAATCAGGTAGATGTCATTCGGCATAATTCTGATGACGATGGAGTAGCACACTTTATTAACTCATCTTTGAACAAGTCGCAAATTGATAAAGTAAAAAGTGACATACAGAAGGGAGTTACAAAACTTCTTTATGTAGCCCCTGAAACATTGACTAAGGAGGAACATGTTGCCTTTTTGAAAGGTATTAAAATCTCATTCTATGCGATAGATGAAGCTCATTGTATTTCGGAATGGGGACATGACTTCCGCCCAGAATATCGCAAGATTCGTCCTATTGTCAACGAGATTGGTGTAGCACCCATTATTGCGCTTACAGCCACTGCGACGGAGAAAGTTAGAAGTGATATCAAGAAAAGTTTGGGAATGACGAACGTTGCTGAATTTAGCAGTTCGTTTAACCGTGCTAATCTTTATTATGAAGTGCGTCCCAAGACAAACCAAGTGGATAAAGATATTATCCGTTTTATCAAACAACATCCAGGGCGTAGTGGGATTGTTTATTGCTTAAGTAGAAAGAAAGTTGAAGAACTTGCAGAAGTGTTGCGCACTAATGATATAAAGGCGCAAGCTTACCACGCGGGGATGGATGCTGCTACGCGTAGTCAGACGCAAGACGCATTCTTGATGGAGGATATTGATGTTATTGTGGCTACAATTGCTTTTGGTATGGGTATTGATAAACCCGACGTGCGATTTGTTATACATTATGAAATCCCCAAAAGTCTCGAAGGTTATTATCAAGAGACAGGGCGTGCAGGGCGTGACGGTGGTGAAGGTATCTGTCTGGCATTCTATTCACATAAGGACCTCCAAAAATTAGAGAAATTCATGGTGGACAAACCTGTTGCTGAGCAAGAAATTGGTAAACAACTTTTAAAAGAAACTGCAAGTTACGCAGAAAGTTCCATCTGTCGAAGAAAATTGATTCTGCATTATTTCGGAGAAACCTATGAACCCGAAAATTGCCATAATTGTGACAACTGCTTAAATCCAAAGAAAAAAGTGGAAGCAAAAGATTATTTATGCAAGGCGCTTGAAGCCGTAATTGCAACAAAGGAAAATTTCAATGACGAGTATATAATTGATATATTATTGGGTAATGAAACAGATGAAGTGCTCGCCCATCATCACGAAGACCTAGATGTTTTTGCATCGCTCGAAGACCTAGAAGAAAAAACTCTTACCCCAGTAATCAAACAGGCCGTCATTAGTGGTTATTTTGAGAAAGATGTTGATAATGTCGGTGTCTTAAAAGTAACCAAGGCGGGTAAGGCATTTCTAAAGTCACCTAAGTCATTCACTATTGTTGAAGACCATGATTTCGACGAAATCGAGGAAGAGGAACCTGTGCAAAGCGGTGGCGCCTGTGCCGTAGACCCCGTTCTTTACGACATGATTAAGGACCTTCGTAAGCGGATGGCAAAAGATTTGAATGTGCCTCCTTACGTTATATTCCAAGACGCTTCGCTTGAAGCAATGGCGACTATCTATCCTCAAACAATCAAGGAGTTAGAAAATATTCCTGGAGTAGGAGCTGGTAAGGCAAAGCGCTATGGAGATGAATTCTGTAAACTTATTAAGAAGCATTGTGAAGATAATGAAATTGAGCGCCCCGAAGATCTCCGCATTCGCACTGTTGCTAATAAGTCAAAACTCAAAGTGAGCATCATCCAAGCTATTGACCGCAAAGTGATGCTTGATGACCTTGCTGAAGGTAAGGGCATTGACTTCACCGAACTCCTGGATGAGATTGAAGCAATTGTTTACTCAGGCACAAAAATTAACATTGACTATTTCATTGAAGAACTTCTTGATGACGAGCATATTGATGATATTTATGGTTATTTTAAAGAATCTGAAACCGATGATATAGATGATGCGCTTGATGAACTTGGCGCAGATTATTCAGAAGAAGAAATACGTCTGGTCCGCATCAAGTTTATTTCGGAAATGGCAAACTAAAATCCACACAGACTTAACTTAAAGAAAATGACAAACGTAGAAATTAAGGACGAACCTAAAAAGTCGTTGAACTTCATAGAAAAGATTGTTCAGAATGACCTTGCAGAGGGTAAAAACGGAGGACGACTTCAAACGCGCTTTCCGCCCGAACCCAATGGTTATCTTCACATTGGTCATGCCAAGGCTATTGCAATGGACTTTGGAATTGCCGAAAAATTTGGTGGTCAGTGTTACCTTCGTATGGACGACACAAACCCCCAGAAGGAAGATCTTGAGTACGTTCGTGCAATTGAAGAAGATATTCAGTGGCTCGGTTATAAGTG
>CALCUV010000051.1 GCA_937906765.1 uncultured Prevotella sp. | reverse complement strand
CTCACTACTACGTGGTCCCCTCCCCCTATAAACAGGGGGAGAGCGCCATCCGGTCTTATTTCTGCCGTGCGGTCCTATTGCTGCCATCCGTTTTGTCTCTGCCATTTGGTGAAATTTTCAAACCTTCAAATAAAAACCTGTCTCTTCCTCTTGCTCATCTCAAAATAATGTTGTAATTTTGCACCGTCTTTCGAAAGAAAGCGCTTGAAGTTTGTCCCATGGTGTAATTGGCAACACGTCAGGTTTTGGTTCTGTAATTTAAGGTTCGAGTCCTTATGGGACAACAGAACAATGAGAGCTATCCGCAAGGATAGCTCTTTTATTGTATAAGAAATTAAACTTTACATGGCGAGATTTAATCCTTACATAAGGAGAATTATTTCTTACTAAATTCAAATTTTGTCTAACTTAAGACGCACAATTTGAGACTTAGGAATGGTGTTATGAGTTGAAGGGGCTGTAGGGTAGTAATTGCATGCGTATAAAAGGTTACAAAACAGCGCTAATTCAGGTCTTTTATACCTTGTGAGAGGTGCGGTCTGTGTTATGCATAAAAGCGGTGTTCAGATGAGGGTTGAACCGCTTGCAATAACCTAATTTTATCCGCCTTCTTACTGCTTCTATGTCAAACTTTTTTTGTAAATTTGCATAGAATATAAGACTGGTAAAACAGATACGTTATAATGGAAGAAATTGAAAAGAAAGGCGCTGAATATTCGGCGAGTAACATTCAGGTTCTTGAAGGTTTAGAGGCGGTGCGTAAGCGTCCGGCGATGTACATTGGTGACATTAGCGAAAAGGGGCTTCACCATCTTGTTTATGAAACTGTAGATAACTCTATCGACGAAGCGCTTGCTGGCTATTGTAAGAATATTGAAGTCACGATTTGTGAAGATAATTCTATCGTTGTTCAAGACGATGGTCGCGGCATTCCCGTTGATATGCACCCAAAGGAAGGTCGTTCTGCGCTTGAAGTAGTTATGACTGTGCTTCACGCTGGTGGTAAGTTTGATAAGGGTTCTTACAAGGTTTCTGGTGGTCTTCACGGTGTGGGTGTGAGTTGCGTGAATGCGCTTTCTACGCGTATGCTCTCACAGGTGTTCCGCAATGGGAAGATTTATCAACAAGAATATTCTAAGGGTAAACCTTTGTATCCCGTTGAAGTAGTTGGCGTTACGGATTTGCGCGGTACGCGTCAGCAGTTCTGGCCTGATGGAGATATTTTCTCCACTACGGTTTATAAGTATGAGATTCTTGCAAACCGCATGCGCGAATTGGCTTACCTCAATGCAGGTATCCGCATTAAGTTGACCGACTTGCGTCCTGACGAAGAAGGAAATATTCGCACAGAGACGTTCTACTCAGAACTTGGTTTGCGTGAGTTTGTGCGCCATATAGATTCTGGTCGTACGCGCCTTATTGATGATGTAATTTATCTCAATACGGAGAAGAATGGTATGCCCATCGAGGTGGCAATGATGTACAATACGTCGTACTCAGAAAACATTCATTCTTACGTAAATAATATCAATACTATCGAAGGTGGTACACACCTTGCTGGTTTCCGCTCTGCCTTAACACGCGTTTTGAAGAAGTACGCTGAAGAAACGGCTCAGAAGCAAATTGAAAAGGCGAAGATTGAAATCTCGGGTGAAGACTTCCGCGAAGGTCTCACAGCTATCATTAGCGTAAAGGTTGCAGAACCTCAGTTTGAGGGTCAGACGAAGACAAAACTCGGTAACTCAGAAGCTGCAGGTGCTGTAAATCAGGCGGTAGGTGAAGCGCTTTCAAATTATCTTGAAGAAAACCCCAAGCAGGCAAAGTTGATTGTCGATAAGGTAATCCTTGCTGCAACTGCACGTGTTGCTGCTCGCAAAGCGCGTGAAAGCGTACAGCGCAAGAGTCCTTTGGGTGGTGGCGGTTTGCCCGGTAAGTTGGCCGACTGTTCTTCTCGCAAACCCGAACAATGCGAACTTTTCCTCGTCGAAGGTGACTCTGCAGGCGGTTCTGCGAAATCAGGACGTAGCCGTGCGACTCAGGCAATTCTTCCCCTTCGTGGTAAGATTCTAAACGTAGAAAAGTCCATGTGGCACAAGGCTTTCGAGAGCGATGAAGTAAATAACATTATCACAGCTCTCGGTATCCGCTTTGGCGTTGACGGTGAAGATTCTAAGGAAGCGAATATCGAAAAATTGCGTTATCACAAGGTGATTATTATGGCCGATGCCGACGTTGACGGTCACCACATTGAAACGCTCGTAATGACCCTTTTCTACCGTTACTTCCCGCAACTTATCCGCGCAGGACACTTGTATTTGGCAATGCCTCCGCTCTATCGTTGTAAGAAGGGTAAGATTGACAAGTATTGTTACACTGATGAAGAGCGTGATGCTTTCATTCGTGAATATGGTGATGGTAATGAAAATTCTATCACGCTCCAGCGCTACAAAGGTCTTGGTGAAATGAATCCCGAACAGCTTTGGGAAACAACAATGGACCCCGAGCGTCGAATGCTTAAGCAAATCACGATTGAAAATGCCGCAGAGGCAGATTACATCTTCTCAATGCTTATGGGCGAAGACGTAGGTCCACGCCGTGACTTTATTGAAGCAAATGCAGCTTACGCAGAAATTGATGCGTAAAGTTTTGAGGTGATAAGGTTTCAAGGCCTTTAGGTTTTAAGGTCTTATCCTCATGATTTCCAAAGAAGAGAGGTTTTAAGGTTATAAGGTTTATGTGGCCTTGTAGGCTTAAAACCTCTTAATGTTTGAGGTGATAGCGAAAACGAAGTTAGACTAAATTAAAATTTAGTTAGAAAGAATTTCGTTTAAGTTAGACATAGTTTTCGCAATTACGGACACTATCTTCGCCCCAACTATCTTGCCTTTTCCCGTGTATCTTTCCGGTATATCTTTTCCTTCATTCATTCCCAGTTCTTAACTATGGTTCTTAACTACATTTGGATTGCTTTTTTTCTTATCGCCTTCGTCATTGCCGTGGTAAAATTGGTTTTTATGGGTGACACAGAGGTGTTTCCCGCAATTATCAATTCCACGTTTGACACCTCAAAGACGGCATTTGAAATCTCCCTCGGGCTCACGGGGGTGTTGTCGTTGTGGCTCGGAGTGATGAAGATTGGCGAGAAGGGTGGAGTTGTGGATATTTTGGCAAGATTGCTGAGTCCCGTGTTCTGCAAGTTGTTTCCCGAAGTGCCTAAAGGGCATCCCGTGGTGGGGAATATCTTTATGAACATTTCAGCGAATATGTTGGGACTGGATAATGCCGCCACGCCGCTCGGACTTAAGGCCATGGAGCGCCTACAGGATTTGAATGAAAAGAAAGACACCGCCACCAACTCCATGATTATGTTCCTCGTAATCAATACGTCGGGACTGACAATCATACCTGTGAGCATCATGGTGTATCGTGCGCAAATGGGTGCGGCGAATCCAACAGACATCTTTGTGCCTATCTTATTGGCAACTTTTGTTTCTACGCTCGCAGGTATTATAATTACCAGTTTGTATCAGCGTATCAATCTCTTAGACCGTACTTTGTTGCTTGTGTTAGGCGGAATGTCAGTCGCTGTAGCCACATTAATGTGGGGATTTAGTCAGATGGACTCAGCGATGATGAATCTTGTGGGTACAACCACGGCAAACGTCTTGCTCTTTGGTATTATTATCACTTTCATCATTTGTGCCATGTATCGTAAAGTCAATGTTTACGACGCCTTTGTGGAAGGCGCGAAAGACGGTTTCACCACAGCAATACGCATCATCCCCTTCTTGGTGGCCATGTTAGTAGGCATCGGAGTTTTTCGTGCCTCAGGGGCAATGGATTGGTTGATAGAGGGCATGACATGGTTGATTCACTCCCTCGGTTTTAACACAGATTGGGTAGGAGGATTGCCAACAGCGCTGATGAAACCTCTAAGCGGAAGTGGCGCGCGCGGAATGATGGTGGACGCAATGACTACTTATGGTGCAGATTCCTTTGTTGGGCGTCTTTCTTGCATCTTCCAAGGAAGCACAGATACCACTTTCTACGTGCTTGCCGTATATTTCGGTAGTGTAGGCATACGTTACACCCGCCATGCAGTAACCTGCGGATTGCTGGCTGACCTTTGCGGAATTATAGCAGCGATAGGAGTTTGCTACCTTTTCTTTGGGTGATGTATAGATTCCATAGAGGCTATAGAAACAATAGATATTATAGAATTTATAGACAGCCGCGCTGGATAGTTTCCCCGTTCCTCTTTCCCCTTTCCCCCTTCATCGTTCCCCGTTCACCTTTCACCTTTCACCATTCACCTCTCACCGTTCTTCCTTCCCCATGCTTCGTTCTCTTTTCAAAGATACAGCGATTTACGGTCTCTCCAGTATTATCGGCCGTTTCTTAAATTACCTTTTAGTTCCGCTTTACACCCATCAGATTGCCGCTGCTTCTGGTGGGTATGGGGTAATTACCGAAGTCTATAGTTACGTGGCGGTGTTGTTTGTGCTGCTTACTTTCGGCATGGAAACTACGTTTTTCCGCTTTGCCAATAAGGAGGGCGCTGACGTAAAACGCGTGTATAGCACAGTGCTTTTGACCGTAGGGGGAGTGGGACTCCTGTTCGTGTTTCTCGTAACAATTTTCCTCGATTCCATCGCAGGTTTTATAGGTTACGCAACCCATCCTGAGTATATCTGGATGATGGCCACTTGTGTGGCAATTGATGCTTTCCAAAGCATACCCTTTGGCTACCTACGCCTACAAAAGAAGGCGGTAAAGTTTGCCTCGCTCAAGTTGCTCTTTATTGCGCTTAATATTACGGCAAACTTAGCTTACTTTGTCATACTCCCCCATTGGTTTGATTACTCTTTTGAGGTGGGTTACGTATTCGCTATCAATTTAGGCTGTACGGCGCTCATCACCCTCTTTTTCTATAAAGAATTGACGGGTTTCCGCTATGTGTTAGACCGTCAGATGTTGCGCCCAATGCTACGTTATGGAATGCCTATCTTAGTGTTGGGTATTGCAGGGATATTGAATCAAACTGCTGACAAGATGATTTTTCCTCATCTCGTTGAAGGTGCTGCCGGACGCGAACAACTGGGCATTTATGGGGCATGTGTGAAGATTGCCATGATAATGGCGATGATTACTCAGGCTTTCCGTTATGCTTATGAGCCAATTGTCTTCGCCAAAGGTGGAGCGCAGGACATGGGTAAGGCAATGAAGTTCTTCTTAATCTTTACCCTTCTTGCTTTTTTGATGGTTGTGGGCTACACCGATATTCTGAAATTCATCATAGCCCCCGACTATTGGGACGGACTCCGAGTTGTGCCCATCGTTATGGTGGCAGAAATCATGATGGGTGTCGCTTTTAATCTCAGCTTTTGGTATAAGCTCATCGACAAAACCATGTGGGGCCTGTGGATTTCCTTAGCGGGTTGTGTAACCCTCGTTGCCATCAACGTCATTTTCATACCCACCTATGGCTATATGGCATGCGCATGGGCTGGTGTTGCTGGTTATGGCGTATCTATGTTGCTCAGTTATTTCTTAGGGCAGAAGTATAACCCCACAAACTATCCCCTCAAAGAAATAGGTGTTTACGTAGGCATGACCGCCTTGTTCTATGTTGCAATGACGTATTCTGCCGATTTCATCGAGGATTTGTGGCTCCGCTTGCTCGTAAACACAGGACTGATTGGCGCATACGGAGCGCATGTTGTTTATCATGAATTTCTGAAAAAGAAAAAAGTCAAAATCTCTTAGTTCCTTTTAGTGTTCCCTCGGGATTTTCTGGGTGATGCAATGCTTACCTTGGAAACTGTTCCGAGCGATTCCTCATAATCTTATACTCTTATCCCTCAAAATCTCACACATGATTCATACTCTCCCTAATGGTCTTCGCATTATTCACGAAACTTCTAACAGTTCTGTGGTATATTGCGGTTACGTAGTTTGTAGCGGTACGCGCCATGAAGCACCCGCTGAAAGCGGTATGGCACACTTCGTGGAACACATGACATTTAAAGGAACCGAACGCAGAAAGGCAAGTCAAGTAACTACAACCTTGGAGCGCGTTGGGGGAGATTTGAATGCTTCAACGAGTAAGCAGGAGACGGTTTATACGGCAGCCGTTCTGAAAGAGGATGTTGCGCGCGCCGTAGATTTACTCTCGGACATCGTATTCCATAGCACTTTTCCGCAACAGGAAGTGGAGCACGAGGTGGAGGTGATTTGTGATGAGATAGACAGTTATTTGGATGCTCCCGCCGAACTTATTTTCGACGAATTCGAAAGTATGATTTATGCCGACGCACCCCTTGGCCGCGATATCTTAGGCAATGCGGATACACTCAAAACCTATACCACGGCAGACTTCCGCCGTTTTGTGGATAAGCATTATGTGCCTGAAAATTGCATTTTCTATGCTTACGGGGATATAGACCCTTTGCGCTTAATCCGATTGGTTGAACGCGCCACGGCGGACGTTCCCAATAGTCCGAAACCCTCGGTGGAATCGTTGAAAACGAATTACGAACCTAAGACTGTGGTTCGTGAAAAGGGTACGCATCAAGCCCACGTTGTTATAGGTGCGCCCGCCTTTGGAGCGAATGACGACCGCCGTTTCGGAATGTTGCTTCTCAATAATATATTAGGCGGTCCGGGAATGAATTCTCGTCTGAATGTTCAGGTGCGTGAACGTGCGGGGTTGGTATATTCTATTGACAGTTACCTCAGCACTTATCCCGACACGGGAATGTGGAACGTCTATTTCGGTTGCGACCCTCACGATGTGAATCGCTGCTTGAAATTGGTGAAGAAGGAACTCCGCAAATTGGCAGAAAAACCTTTGACACCCTCACAACTGCGCGCCGCACAGAAGCAGTTGAAGGGGCAAATCGGAATTTCTTGCGACAATCGCGAAGGTTATGCTTTGGCACTCGGAAAGACCTTTGCGCATTACAATGTGCATCGCGACGTCAATAATCTTTATGAAGAAATTGACCGTCTTACGCCTGAGCAACTCCAAGAGATTGCACGCGAAGTTTATGCTGAAGACAAACTTTCAACCTTGATTTATAAGTAACAGTAACGCCCACCCCTCTAAAAGGGATGGGCGTTGTCGTTTTATAGTGACGATGGGGAATATAGTTCCTATAGTTATTATAGTTCCTATAGGATGATTGCATTCTCCTCTTCCTCTTCCACCAGCGTTTGTTGTTCCTTCGGCCAATTCACCAAAAATACTTGACTCGTAGTGCGGGTGAAGGCCGTGTAAAGCCAACGGAGGTAAGAAATATCCGCCATGTCTTCCGTGAGATACCCTTGGTCGATATACACATGCTCCCATTGTCCGCCTTGTGCCTTATGGCAAGTCACGGCATAGGCATATTTCAGTTGGAGCGCATTATAATACGGGTCTTCTCGGAGTTTCTTCATGCGTTCTCGCTTGGAGGGAATGTCGAAATAGTCATCGTAAACGGCTTGAAAAAGTTTCTCGCTCTCTTCTTGCGATAACGAGGGAGACTCTGAGGCCAATGTTGAAAGCAGTACGCGACAATCAATCTCGGAATTATCATAGTCGGGCAGACGTAAGGTTGCGTCGGCAAACTGAAAACCATATTGCTCATGAATATTCCGTAAGCGCACCACCTCCATAATATCGCCATTTGCCAAAAAGTCGGGTAAACGAATCTCCTTCAGTTCCTCGGGCGAACATCCACGACGCGCTTCTGTGGTCCAGTAATAATTATTCTTCACCACCATGACCATATCGCCACGTGTCAGTTCCTCCTCACGGTCAAAGATGCGGGCACGAATCCCATTGTTATAAATGTTCGCACGTTTGTTAGAACGCGTCACAACAATCGTTCCCTCCGACCCATATTCGCGGTAACTCGTTACAAGCGCTTCTATGAGTTCATCGGTTATCTCTGGATAGAACTCCTTTTGTTTGTTTAAGATAAGACGACACTCATCAATCAGGTATT
>CALCUV010000050.1 GCA_937906765.1 uncultured Prevotella sp. | reverse complement strand
CACGTCTCTTGCTACCGCCATCTTGATGGCACGCGCAAGGGCTTTGAAGATGCCCTCAATCTTATGGTGTTCGTTTTGTCCCTCAGCGCGGATATTCAGATTCATTAAGGCGGCGTCGCTGAGGCTTTTGAAGAAGTGGAAGAAGAGTTCTGTGGGAACATCTCCGATACGTTCGCGCTTGAATTCGGCATCCCATTGCAACCAGGGGCGACCGCCGAAGTCGAGGGCTACTTGGCAGAGGCAATCATCCATAGGCAGGCAGTAGCCGTAGCGACTGATGCCGAGTTTATTGCCGAGGCTTTTGCGCAGACATTCACCGAGTGCGAGGGCAGTGTCTTCTACGGTGTGGTGTTCGTCCACCTGTAAATCGCCCTTCGTATGAACCGTGAGCGAGAGTCCGCCATGGTGGGCAATCTGTGCGAGCATGTGGTCAAGGAAACCGAGTCCTGTGGAAATATCACAACGTCCGGCGCGGTCAAGGTCGATACGCACATAAATATCCGTTTCACGCGTCGTGCGCTTCACCTCATTAGTGCGCTCACCCGCCACAAGGATTTCCGTAATCTTCTTCCAATCCATCCCGTCCGTACCAATTTGGAGCGCCCGACAACCTAAATTTTCCGCCAATTGCACATCCGTCATACGGTCGCCGATAACGTAGGAGTTTGCTAAGTCATACTCACCCGTCATATACTCCGTGAGCATCCCCGTTCCGGGTTTGCGCGTGGGGGCATTCTCATGCGGAAAATGGCGGTCGATAAGGATGTTGTCAAATTCCACTCCCTCGCCCTTGAGCGTGTCCAATATAAAATTGTGTACGGGCCAGAAGGTATCCTCGGGGAAAGAATCGGTGCCCAATCCGTCTTGGTTGCTCACCATGACGAGTTCGTAATCCGTAAGTTCGCGAATGGTGGTCAAAGCTCGGAATGTGCCGGGCACAAAAACGAGTTTTGAGAAATCATCTATTTGTTCGTCGGCAGGCTCTTGGATAAGCGTGCCGTCGCGGTCGATAAAAAGTGCTTTTTTCATGACGTGGGAAGGTCTTGAGGTTATGAGGTCGCTTCGCTTTGAGGTTTTAAGGTAATGAGTAGCGTAAGGTCTCTAAGGTTTTTAGGGTATATAAAGTCTGTAACGTTTTATGCGGAAAATCCGAAGGCTTCCTTAAAACCTCAAAACCTTAAAACCTCAAAACCTAACTCGTTATCTCCTTCAACGCTGCGAGTAGCGCTTTATTTTCTTCGGGAGTGCCGATAGTAATACGCAAACAATCGTTGCAGAGACGCACTTTGCTGCGATTTCTTACAATGATGCCGCGGTCAACAAGGGCATTGTAGAGCGCCGTTGCGTTGTTGATTTTTGCGAGGACGAAATTGGCGTCGGAGGGGTAAACCTTTTGGCAATCGGGAAGCGCTTCTAATGCTTCCACCATCTTGCTGCGTTCGGCAAGAATAAGGTTTATCCAATCCGCAACGAGGTCTTTGCTCTTTAAAATCTCAAGCGCTTGCTGCTGGGTGAGGATGTTGACGTTGTAGGGGTATTTCACCTTGTTGAAATAACCAATGATTTCTTCCGAAGCCATAGCTATGCCGAGGCGAAGCCCTGCCGATGCCCACGCTTTGGAGAAGGTGGCAAGCACGATGAGACGGGGGTGCTGGTCAAGGGCGAAGCGCAGGGACGCTTCGGGAACAAAGTCGCCGTAAGCCTCGTCCACCACCACGATACCGGGGAATTCCTTTAACAGAATGTCTATTTCCTCGCGTGGCAAGAGGTTGCCCGTGGGATTATTGGGAGAGCAAAGGAAAATAGCCTTGGTGTTGGCGTCCGTAGCCTGAAGCACATCTGCCGCACGGAAAGAAAAATCCTCGCGAAGCAGTACGCGGCGGTACTCCACGTCGTTTGTTGCCGCGCAAACGGCATACATTCCGTAAGTAGGCTCAAGTGCTACCACATTATCTACGCCTGGGCGACAGAACACGCGGAACACGAGGTCGATTGCCTCATCGCTGCCGTTGCCCAAGAAAAGTTGTGAGGGGCGCACGCTTTTGAGTTTCGCCAATTCCGCCTTCACCTCCGTCTGAAGTGGGTCGGGGTAGCGATTAAACGGCGCATTGTAAGGACTCTCGTTCGCATCGAGGAAAACGGTTGCTTGCTTGCCTGAATATTCATCACGTGCAGAACTGTAAGCCTCCATCTTAATGACGTTGGGGCGTACAAGATGCGAAACGGAATTAGAATTGGGGAAAATTCTATTACTTATTCGCGCTTCAATGTTACTCTTTGTGCCTCCAATATTACTCTTTGTGGCACCCGTTTCAGACGCGCTACACGCTGCAAGGCGAAGCGTCATCGCATTTCGGTGAGCATCAAGCGCTTCTTCACTTGCCATAAGTTCTACACAGCGCCCAATGCTGCGAATGCCTTCCTCCGTGAGTTC
>CALCUV010000049.1 GCA_937906765.1 uncultured Prevotella sp. | reverse complement strand
CCGTCCCGTGATGATTCACCGTGCACCCTTCGGTTCGATGGAGCGCTTCACAGCCGTGCTTATTGAGCACACCGCAGGTCACTTCCCCTTGTGGTTGACCCCCGACCAAGTAGCCATCCTCCCCATCTCTGAAAAGTATAACGACTATGCAGAGCAGGTGCGCTTGGCGCTCGAAGCACAGGACGTTCGCGCCATCGTTGACGACCGCAACGAAAAGATCGGCCGTAAGATTCGCGACAACGAAATGAAGCACATTCCTTACCTCCTCGTAGTAGGTGAAAAGGAAGCTGCTGAAGGTCTCGTAGCCGTGCGTAAGCAGGGCGAAGGCGACCAGGGTAGCATGAGCATCGCAGACTTTGCGAAGAAGGTGAACGATGAAGTAGCAGAAATGCTTGCATTCTAATCACCCGCGTACACATATATATATAATAATGAGTGTTGAGAATTAGGCGCCCTGCTTAGTTCTCAACGCTTGTAAATAAAAGGGTAGGGCAGAAAAGTAGAAAATGTGAGTAAGCAAGTGAAAAATGTCGGTGAAAAGTTTTGCCGACACACAAGGTTTTTGTAATTTTGCACCCGATTACTGCCAACGTGCAGAAGTATTAACCTGAAACATCAATCAATAAGCTAAGATTTTTATTCTGAATGAAGAATGACAAAATGAAAGCGCAGCATCGCATCAACGGACAAATCCGTGCCCGCGAAGTGCGTATTGTAGGCGACGATATTGAGTCAGCAGTAGTGCCGACACGTGATGCGCTCCGCCTTGCAGAACAAAAGGGACTTGACCTCGTTGAAATCTCTCCCAACGCAGAGCCTCCAGTTTGTCGATTGATTGATTATTCAAAGTTCCTCTATCAACAAAAGAAGAAGCAGAAGGAACTCAAGGCAAAGCAGGTGAAGGTGGAAATCAAGGAAATTCGCTTCGGACCTCAAACCGACGAACACGACTACAACTTCAAGCTCAAGCATGCCAAGGAATTCCTCATGGAAGGCGATAAAGTGAAGGCGCACGTGTTCTTCCGTGGTCGCTCCATCCTCTTTAAGGAACAAGGTGAAGTGCTCCTCCTCCGTTTTGCTAACGACCTCGAAGAGTATGGCAAGGTAGAAAGCATGCCCAAACTCGAAGGTAAGCGCATGATTATATACATCGCCCCCAAGAGTGTGAAGAAGGCAAGCAAACCTGCTGAACACGAAGAGGCTGATGTTGAAAACGTGCAGAAGGCAGAAAAGAAAGCACCTCAGCAAAAGGCAAAGAAGGAATTCACGCTCAGCGTAGAAGGTGAAGACTTCTAAACCTTTGTTAGGATTGCTCTCGCCCACACCGAAAGAAAAAGAAATGTAGCGCGTTAAGTTTGGTATCTCACTTAACCGCACACTATAGTAATCATTAAATATTTTAAAAGAAAATGCCAAAAGTAAAGACTAATTCTGGTGCTAAGAAGCGTTTCGCGCTCACTGGAACGGGTAAGATTAAGAGACATCATGCCTTCCACAGTCACATCTTGACTAAGAAGACAAAGAAGCAGAAGCGTAACCTCGTACACGACGCTATCGTTGACACAACAAACGTTAAGCAGGTTCGCGAACTCCTTTGCATGCGCTAATCCTCAAACAATTAGCACCCTTTTAATCTAAACAAACTAATTTCTAACCGAATGATTAGCAACGCAAGTCCGTTTAGTCGCAAAGCGATGTAGATTCGGCGCTAACATTCAAAAAGTACATTAACTATGCCAAGATCAGTAAATCACGTAGCTTCACGTGCTAAGAGAAAAAGAATTCTTAAGTTGACTCGCGGTTACTTCGGCGCTCGCAAGAACGTTTGGACAGTAGCAAAGAACACTTGGGAAAAGGGTCTTTTGTATGCGT
>CALCUV010000048.1 GCA_937906765.1 uncultured Prevotella sp. | reverse complement strand
TAGTCTACGGACAACGGACAACAGACAACAGACAACAGACAACGGATAACGGCAATAGTCTACGGACAACGGTCTACGGACAACGGTCTACGGACAACGGTCTACGGACAACGGTCAATAGTCAACAGATAACAGACAACAGATAACAGACAACAGACAATAGACAACAGATAACGGACAACGGGCTTTTATTGGGGTTATTTGTTAGTCTTTTATTCGCACGCGGCATCCACGGATTAATCTGATTCCCTGCGGTCTGCAAGGAGAACCGTAGAATCAGTTTCTGTTGACTATAAAAAATACGCGTAGATTCTTGTGATACGCTGGAGTTTTAAAATCAACGTGATTTCACTGATTTTACGGATGGCTTGTGGGGTGCTCCACGTATTTCGAGTAATTTTCTGTTTAATTTCGTGTAATCTGTTGATAAAAAATAATCAACGTTCACTGATTTTACGGTAGCCTTGCGGGATGCTCCACGTATCTCGAGTGTCACGTGGATTATTTATTAGTACACTGTACCCAGGGATTTCATAGAAGCTGACATGCGCGATATGATTACCATAATAATGTGGGGAATTCATGGGGTTGAGTTTACAAAAAGTTGTTTTTCAGGAGATTTTAAGTAGATAAAAGGTTTTTTGCTTGATTTAGAAGATTGAAAAGTTTATCTTTGCTTTCGCTTATTAAGTTGAAGCTGTATTTTGATTGAAGATTTTTAACGTTCCGAATTTGAACTGAGTGATGAATTCTGTATTGTTTTTAATTTCGGCATTTGCGTTTAGCGCTTGCTTGACAGCTGTGATTATTCCTAAGATTATATTGATATCTTATAGGAAGAATCTGTTTGATGCGGTGGATGAGCGTAAAGTGCATACTGGAGTCGTTCCACGATTGGGTGGGGTGGCTTTTACTCCATCGTTGGTGATGTCTATGACATTGGTTTTTGGCATACATGTGTTGCTGAATGGTAAGTCGGGATTGACAATGGGACAGGCTGCACAGTTGTCGTTAAGTTTGTGTGCTTTGATGTTGCTCTACATTGAAGGTATCTCGGACGACTTGATTGGAGTGGGGTATAAGGCAAAGTTCGTCTGTCAGTTGTTGGCTGCGTCAATGATTGTAATTTCTGGAATTTGGATTAATGATTTCAATGGATTCTTGGGAGTAAATGAATTGGCATGGTATATAGGAATGCCCTTTACTGTTGTTTTGCTCGTCTTTATTATTAATGCGATAAATTTGATAGACGGCATAGATGGGTTGGCTTCGGGGTTGAGTATCGTTGCTTTATTCTTCTTAGGGGTGTTGCTTTACTCTAAGGGTGATGTTATTGCTTCTATTATATCGTTTTCAATGTTAGGGACGCTTCTGCCTTTCTTTGCATTTAATGTGTTTGGTAAGGTGGAGAATCAGAAGAAGATTTTCATGGGGGATTGCGGTAGTCAAACCGTTGGGTTAGTGTTAGGGATGTTGGCTGTGCGCTATAGCATGAGCGATGAGGTTTTTTCTACGGATATGCCCAATGTTTTGGTGTTGGCTTTCTCAGCGATTATGATTCCTAGTTTGGACGTGATTCGTGTGATGATTGGGCGCATACGCAGGGGATATAATCCTTTCTTACCAGACAAGACGCATATTCATCATAAGTTCTTGGCATTAGGGATGAGTCATCGCACGGCGATGGTTACGATATTGATGTTGGATGCGTTCTTCATGTTGCTGAACCTTGGATTGGTGAATGTTTTTGATGTCAATATTGTTTTGGTTATAGACATAGTGCTTTGGATTGCAATGCACATGTGGATGTCTAAAATCATAAAGGTGAGAACACAACGAATGTCTGAATAGATTTTATGGCGTGGGCGTGGGCTTGCGCCTTTTTTATTAAAGGGGGGAGTGAGAGTTTAGAGATTAGGGTCTAGAGTTTAGGGTTGAGAGTTGAGAGGCGATGCTGACGAAAGACTCTGACAACAGACAACGGAACGATTAACGGTGAAAGGTAAACGATTAACGTTTAAAGTTGAGGGGTGAGAGGCGAGGCTACGAAGGGCTACGGTCAACGGACAACAGTCAACAGACAACAGATGAACTATCCAGTTTGATTCAGTTTATCAACGTGATGCTGGCGAGCAATTTGATAAGAATATTTTGGGGTGTCCGTAAATATCTGTAATTTTGCTAGGGTAAACACATTTATATATTAAGACTAGGACTACACTTCAGTTGAACGCAGAAATATATGAGGCTTTGAGCATTATTGCTCAGGATGAATCGTTGCTGAAAAAAGCAGCTCGCTCATTGAAGCGCCTTGCCTCCATGAAAAAGGACGAGACGTTGATGAGTGAGGAGGAGTTTTTTGCAACGGTAGACCAGTCTCTTCAAGACGCTAATCAGGGGAGAATTAAAAAGGTGAGTTCAGAGGGTGAGTTGGTAAATTTCTTAAATAGTTTATAGTTTATGTACGCATTGGAATTTACGAGTACTGCAGAAGAAACTATTAAGAAGTTGAAGCGTAACGAACCTCAAGCTTTTGCAAAACTAAAGAAACTTTTGATAGAACTCATGAATCATCCGACTGTAGGGACTGGGCATCCTGAGCAATTAAAAGGTGAACGGACTGGACAATGGTCGAGGCGAATTACTCAAAACGGGGAGCGGTGAACGAAGTCTAGAGTACAGAGTACAGAGTACAGAGAACAACTGCCGTGCGGGGTGTTGTTTCCCCTTAAAGGGATATATCCACCAGCGAAGGGTAGCGCCCTGGATAGAGTACAGCAGTTTTGCGGAGCGTTAATAACGTTTATATTAAGGACGCACCGTACGTCCGTGCAGGTTGGGTGAATACACGACTGTGCAGGGTGAGAATCTGTGGAATCACGTTGATAAATTAATACGTGGAGATTCGTGGGGAGACTTGAGGATGGCGGATTTTATGTTGAGATTATAAACATTTAATGATAACGGGCAGGCTGATAGGTTTGCCCGTTGTTTTTTTGAATAGCTCAAAATGTTAGTTGTTGGTGGCAAAAGCACGGGTTATTGTGGGAAGGGGCATTGTGTAAACTATGGTTTGTGGGTAAATCAGTGGAAAAAAGTAAAATTTAGGCATGGGTTGTGTTGTTTGTTTAGGAAAAATTTGTAACTTTGCACCCCAAAAGGTGTAGTGTGCGCTTACGACAAGCGGAAAAACACTGCGAAACTCTCTCTATTTGAATACAAAATATAATATATAACAAACAAAAAATTAAAACAAAATGCCTACTATTTCACAATTGGTAAGAAAGGGTAGAAGCGTAGCTGCAGACAAGTCTAAGTCTCCTGCGTTGGATTCATGCCCTCAGCGTCGTGGCGTTTGTGTTCGTGTGTACTACTACGCCTAAGAAGCCTAACTCAGCAATGCGTAAAGTTGCTCGTGTTCGTTTGACAAACTCTAAGGAAGTTAACTCTTACATCCCCGGTGAAGGTCACAACCTTCAGGAACACTCAATCGTTCTCGTTCGTGGTGGTCGTGTAAAGGACCTTCCTGGTGTACGTTACCACATCGTTCGCGGTACACTCGATACTGCAGGTGTTGCCAACCGCACACAGCGTCGTTCTAAGTACGGTGCTAAGCGTCCCAAGGCTGCTAAGAAGTAATCTTACTCCAACTAAAACACATTAGCAGGGCTTCGTGCCCTGCATCTTTTTCTAATTTATAAACATTTGGTTTGCACAAGGGTTGAGTAAACTCCAGGCGTGGGGTTGAAGACGTATGATGCAGCCTACAAAAACCAATTTTCTACAATGAGAAAAGCAAAACCTAAAAAGCGTTTGGTTCTTCCCGATCCCGTTTATGGAGACCAGAAGGTTTCTAAGTTCGTTAACCACCTTATGTACGATGGTAAGAAGAATATCTCTTACGAAATCTTCTACAGCGCCCTCGCTATCGTAGGTGAAAAGATGAAGGATTCTGAAAAGTCAGCTCTCGAAATCTGGAAGGAAGCGCTTGCTAAGATTACTCCCCAGGTTGAAGTTAAGTCTCGCCGTATCGGTGGTGCTACTTTCCAGGTGCCCACAGAAATCCGCCCCGACCGTAAGGAATCTGTTTCTATGAAGAACATGATCGGTTACGCACGTAAGCGTGGTGGTAAGACTATGGCTGACAAGCTCGCAGCTGAAATCATGGATGCATACAACGAACAGGGTGGTGCATTCAAGCGTAAGGAAGATATGCACCGTATGGCAGAAGCTAACCGTGCGTTCGCTCACTTCAGATTCTAATCCCCTTTAATACTGAAAGACATGGCAAAAAATGATTTGCACTTGACGCGTAACATCGGTATCATGGCTCACATCGATGCCGGTAAGACTACAACGTCTGAGCGTATCCTCTTCTACACTGGTAAGACTCACAAGATTGGTGAAGTACACGAAGGTGGCGCTACAATGGACTGGATGGAGCAGGAACAGGAACGTGGTATCACTATCACTTCTGCTGCTACAACTACTTACTGGAACTACGCTAACACTCAGTATAAGATCAACCTCATCGACACTCCGGGACACGTTGACTTCACAGCTGAAGTAGAACGTTCACTCCGCGTGCTCGACGGTGCTGTTGCTGCATATTGTGCAGTAGGTGGTGTTGAACCTCAGTCTGAAACTGTATGGCGCCAGGCTGACAAGTACAACGTTCCCCGTATTGCATACGTAAATAAGATGGACCGTTCTGGTGCTGACTTCTTTGAAGTTGTACGCCAGATGAAGGCGGTGCTCGGTGCAAATCCTGCTCCCATCGCAATTCCTATCGGTGCTGAAGAAACTTTCAAGGGTATCGTTGACCTCATCGACATGAAGGCTATCTTCTGGCACGATGAAACAATGGGTGCTGACTACAGTGTAGAAGAAATTCCCGCTAACCTCGTTGCCGAAGCAGAAGAATGGCGTGCTAAGCTCGTTGAATCAGCTGCTGAAACTGACGAAGAACTCATGGAGAAGTTCTTTGAAGATCCCGCTTCAATCACTAAGGAAGAACTCGTTGCTGCTATCCGTAAGGCTACACTCGCAATGGATATCGTTCCTATGACTTGTGGTTCTTCATTTAAGAACAAGGGTGTACAGAAGTTGCTCGACTACGTTTGTATGTTCCTTCCCTCTCCTATGGACGGTGGTGCTACAATCGGTACTAACCCCGACACTGGTGAAGAAGAACGCCGTATGCCTTCTGAAGACGAAAAGACTTCAGCTCTTGCGTTTAAGATTGCTACAGACCCCTATGTTGGTCGCTTGACATTCTTCCGTGTTTACTCTGGTAAGGTAGAAGCTGGTTCTTACATCTACAACGTTCGTTCAGGTAAGAAGGAACGCGTATCTCGCCTCTTCCAGATGCACTCAAGCAAGCAGAACCCTGTTGACTTGATCGCTGCTGGTGATATCGGTGCAGGTGTAGGTTTCAAGGATATCCGTACTGGTGACACGCTCTCTTCTGAAGACGCTCCCCTCGTACTCGAATCTATGGACTTCCCCGATCCCGTTATCGGTATCGCAGTTGAGCCTAAGACTCAGAAGGACCTCGATAAACTTTCTAACGGTCTCGCTAAGCTCGCTGAAGAAGACCCCACATTCACAGTTAAGACTGACGAACAGTCTGGTCAGACAGTGATTTCTGGTATGGGTGAACTTCACCTCGATATCATTATCGACCGTCTTAAGCGTGAATTCAAGGTAGAATGTAACCAGGGTAAGCCCCAGGTTAACTACAAGGAAGCTATCACGAAGACAGTTAACCTCCGCGAAGTTTACAAGAAGCAGTCTGGTGGTCGCGGTAAGTTCGCTGATATCATCGTTAACGTTGGTCCCGTTGATGAAGACTTCACTCAGGGTGGTCTCCAGTTCGTAAACAAGGTAACTGGTGGTAACATTCCTAAGGAATTCATCCCCTCTGTACAGAAGGGCTTCGAAAACGCTATGAAGAGCGGTGTGCTCGGTGGTTATCCCCTCGACAGCCTCAAGGTTGAATTGCTCGATGGTTCATTCCACCCCGTTGACTCTGACCAGTTGTCTTTCGAAATCGCAGCGCTCCAGGCTTACAAGAACGCATGTGCTCAGGCTGGTCCCGTATTGATGGAACCTCTCATGAAGTTGGAAGTTGTTACTCCCGAAGAAAACATGGGTGACGTTATCGGTGACTTGAACAAGCGTCGTGGTCAGGTTGAAGGTATGGAAAGCAGCCGTTCAGGTGCACGTATCGTTAAGGCTAAGGTGCCCCTCGCAGAAATGTTCGGTTATGTAACTGCACTCCGTACAATCACTTCTGGTCGTGCTACTTCTTCAATGGTTTACCACAGCCACATCGCACTCTCTTCTAACATCGCTCGCGAAGTTCTCGAAGAAGTTAAGGGTCGTGTAGACCTCGTGAAGTAATTCACATCCCAATAAACAATCACTACTTTACGCGCAGGCAGGCTAACGAATGACTCTTAGCCTGTGCTGCTCGGAAAGCTTAAAACACTAAAATAAAATGAGTCAAAAAATTCGTATCAAGTTGAAGTCTTACGACCACACGCTCGTTGACAAGTCAGCAGCTAAGATTGTGGCATCAGTTAAGGCTACAGGTGCAGTAGTTAGCGGTCCAATTCCTCTCCCTACTCGCAAGCGTATCATCACTGTTAACCGTTCTACATTCGTTAACAAGAAGTCACGCGAACAGTTTGAAGTATCTACTTTCAAGCGCCTCATCGACATCTACAGCTCTACTCCTAAGACTGTAGACGCTCTCATGAAGCTCGAACTCCCCTGCGGTGTTGAAGTAGAAATCAAGGTGTAGTTTTTAGACTTTGACTTGTGTTCAAAGCAGACAGTTGTCAACGGTCAACTGACTATAGACAACAGTCTGTGCGAATCAAGAATAACGTCCTGCAAAAGTTTTCCTTTTGCAGGATTTTTTTTGGATGAGTGATGAGATTGGTGTAGAGGTTATAGTATTTATAGTTCCTATAGTGACTATAGTTGCTATACCTTTTCCATACCCCCTTATAATAAATTCCCCATGAAGCAAGAACGAATTCCTTCTTCCATAGTTTCTTTTGTGCCACTGCTTGTGCTGGTGGCGCTTCTCTCTGTTACCATCTATACCTTTGGTGACTGCGCTCTTTCGGGCGGCAGTCAGATTTGTTTGCTCGTCGCTTCTGCAGTATGTGCTACCATTGGGATGTGGCGTTATGGTGTTGCTTGGAAAACGTTTGAGCATGCCATTGAGACGCACGTAAAGCGCGTGACGGAGGCGGTGTTTATACTTCTAATGATCGGAGCCCTCTCTGGTATTTGGATGATTAGCGGAATCGTGCCCACACTTATCTATTACGGTCTGCAAATCATCCATCCCACCTTCTTCTTACTCACTACCTGTGTGCTTTGTTCTGTGGTGTCACTGATGACAGGGAGTTCGTGGACCACAGTTGCCACGATCGGGGTCGCCCTTATCGGTATCGGTCAGGCACAAGGTTTTCACGAAGGATGGGTTGCCGGAGCAATCATCTCGGGTGCCTATTTCGGGG
>CALCUV010000047.1 GCA_937906765.1 uncultured Prevotella sp. | reverse complement strand
ATAGTGTAGGTAGAAGTAGTAGCCCAAGCTTCATTAGCAGTTGCAACGGGGTTACCATTGCTTACCATGTCGCTAAGATAATAAGAAGTAAGGTTAGAACCATTATCTACCAAACCAGCAGCACCTGCTGCAGGAGGCATGATGTAGTAATCACCTGTCTGATAATAAGACTGAGTTATCTTATCATATTCGTTACGATAAACAGCCATATTAGGCATTGCCTGGTAAGCGCTACCTAAGATACCGTTATAGTTCTTTTGGTTATTTGTGTAAGCCAACGCAAAGTTAGAAGAGAACTTGATGCGGTCAGACACCCAATAGTCCAAAGCCAAACGTGTAGTGAAACGGTCAAGTTGCTGCTTGATGATAGAACCTGTTTCATGGTCGTAAGATGCAGAAACACGGAAAGTTGCCTTATCACCACCACCAGAAATGTTTAAACCGTAGTTGTGAGTCTGACCAAACTGTGTAACTTCATCAATCCAGTCTGTGTTCTTGTTGTAGTTTGCATAGTAAGCGGGGTGACTCTGGAGATAAGAAATTTCTACGATACCAGAAGCCACGTCACTTTGCTTAGGATTAAAGTATGCTTCCTTCAACATCATAGTGTAACCGTCACCATTAAGCATCTTCATGCCTTCGGGCTGCCAGTTACCAGAGAAACGATAGCTGAAGTTAACCTTTGTCTTACCACGAGAACCACGACGTGTCTTAATTTCGATTACACCGTTAGAACCGCGTGCACCCCAAATTGCTGTAGCAGAAGCGTCCTTCAATACGTTAATGCTCTGAATATCTTCGGGGTTAACCTGAAGAAGAGTTGCAAACTTTTCTTCGTCCATGTTATTCGCGTCAAAGTCATCACGGTTGTAGTCTTCAAGAGGATAACCGTCAACAACGATAAGAGGTTCAGAAGAACCGTTGATTGAAGTCACACCACGGAGACGCATTGAAGTACCAGCACCAAGGTTACCAGAGTTTTGAACGATGTCAAGACCGGCAATCTGACCTTGAAGCGCTTCACCAGCAGTTTCGAAAGAGAGACCTGCCATTTCGTCCATGTTCAATGACTGTTGCGCTACAGAGATTTCGCGTTCAGGAATTGTCAAACCGTTAGTTTTCACTTTACGTGTACCAACAACCTGAGCTTCACTCATCATTGAGTTATCCTTCAATTCTACTTTGAAAGTAGAAGTGTCACCTATGGGCAACTTACGAGTTGCATAACCAATGTAAGAAACTTGCAAAGTATTCGCAGGGTTCTTAATTGTCAAACTAAAGTTACCACTTGCGTCTGTTTGAGTTGCAGAAACCACACGGTTTGTTTTATCCAACTCAACAACATTCGCCATAATCACGGGTCCGTCGAGTTCGCTCCATACATGACCCGAAATTCTCTTTTGTGCCATGACTGCTGTAAAGGCACAGCACAATGCGAGGGTTAAGAGATACTTTATGTAATTCATATTAATAACTTATTATCTGAGTCTGTATTTTGCGGTATAAGCATTGAGTTCTTCGGGAGTAGCGTAATTCCAGAAGTCGAAGTTACCCACGGGCATTTCGTTCTTAGTGGGGTCACCTTCGAAGCGAAGTCCCTTGTAGTCTTCAGGACTATTGTAGTTGAGGTAACCATCAATCTGGTGAATTACCACGTAAGAAGAATTCTTAACGTAACTTGCACTTGCTGCCGCTGCATTATAGCAAATATCACGAGCAAGAAGGTTTCTGTTTTCTTCTGAAGCAACCACATTCACCTTATTACCACTTCTATCAAGCACTGAAAGCGCTGAAGGAGACTGCGTTACAGTTAAAGAAAGGTAAGAATTTGTTACGTTATCAATACATGAAGTTTGATACTGATTCTCTGCTGTAACATTATCTACGAATACTGACTGGTCTTGGAAGTGATACTTCACAAAGTTCACGAGTACAGTAATCATTGTTCTTGCCTTAATGCTGTCTGCTGAAGAAAGATCATCTTCAAAGTCATTTGTGCGTGTAGCTACCCATTCATTAATTTCATCCCAAGTCATAAGACCCTTAGCACGCGCAGCTGCCACTTGGTCATTCGTTGGAACGTAAATGGTGTAGTTATAGTTATTGAAGAAACGTACGAGTTGCTCTCTGTTAGCAGGGCAATAAGTTGCTGTACCCTGTACGTTATCGTTCTGACGCGCAAACACGAGGAATTTCAACTTTTCAGATTGTTCTTCACTTGCACTCATAGCCTTCATCTTGCCTGTAGGCTTACCATCCTTATCAAGTTCTGGATATTCAAAGTAACCACAAGCACGGAGCAAGTCGTTGCTTACATATTCAGGATTAGCCAATTCATAGAATTCTGAATAAGGATTGTTATCAGCAGGCACCTTAAAGTGATTATATACTGAACGCATAGTGGGCTGAACGGGACGGTCAATAAGATATGTCATACCGTTACCATAACCGTTTGAAGCCTGTGTCTTGTCATAACCTTCAAGAACTACAGCAGTGTGGTCATTTTCTGTATAACCTTCGGCAGGATCGTTAATCATTACCTGATAACCACCTTCAACCTTCATGCCTACGTTCTTTTCTGCAAATGAACCCTTTTCTGTCAAACGGAGGGGAGCACCATTACGTGAGAGGTAATAAGTACGTGCATCATTAACGCCAGCGGGGTCATCATGTACAAGGATATGCTGGTCAACCATTTCAATCAAGTTCATACGCTTCTGCTGACCTACGCCAGAACCCATATTATCGGTTACCTTTGACACATATTGATTACCCTTCTTCTTGTCAGTACCAGGTTGCTGACCCTTACTCATATTATAATTATATGCAGTAGCTTCAACAGGAATCACCGCACCGCGAGTAACGTCATCATACTTAAATGACCAGTAGTAACGGTTGGTTGACTTTGCACCAAAAGGCTGAGTAGCAAAACTTGCAGGTTCTACATAACCATACTGCTCAAGACCTTCGTCAACAGGAACGAAGAATGAGAAGTTACTTTGCATCGCCTTGAGGTAAGTAGAGAAGTACTGCTTCAAGGGAGCTTGGTTATAAGAAGTACCTTCGATAAAGTTATCATCGGCTCTTACTACAGAACGAATAATCTGAGTGTTGCTTGCTGTCAAAGCGGGAGCAATAACTGAAGCATAGTCAGCAGGCGCATCCACTGTATTTGTAACGTAAATCACACCGTTGTTCGCAAGAATACACTTATCAATGTGAGACTTATAATCTTCTTCTGAAGTATAGCTCGCAAACATTTGGTCTTGCGCGTCGTTCACGATAGTGAGGAACTTACTGGGCACAGATTCATTAAATGAGTCCTTCATCAAGTTTTGAATCAAGGGCTGAATCAAGTGAAGAGGAATCTGATAAAGGTTAGTCAGGAGATTTTCCTCTGTGTTAGGAAGAGTTCCGTAACGCTGAATCAAGTCAACACCACCACCCTTAACGAAGTAATTAATCATTGCTTCATCGCTGGGCACGAACATAGCTGCCATATCTTGTTCCTTTGAAGTAGAAGAAGATACAGCATACTGGTTCCATCCTGGGTCGAAGGGCAAGAACTGCTGGTCACCGCCGAAGTTCAAGTCATCGGGACGCTTTGCAATCTTACCACCGCCCTGTGAACGGTTAGAAATATAGCGCTTTTCATAAATTGAGTCAGCAGGAATATCATTCAATGCCTTATACTGACGTGTGAGTTGCTCATTATAATAAGGAGCAGCGAAGCGGTCAAGCATCGCACTGAAGAGATTCGTCTGACCGTTTGAACGAATCATTTCTGCCATATTGCCGGGAGGCAACAACACCTTATCCAAGAGATGGATATAACCGTTCAAACAAACAATATCACCATCAATGATACGGCAATCGTTGATAAAACCGAAGCTTGACTTACCATCCAAGAAGTATGGTTGACCCATAATCTTTTCAACGTCAGCGAAGGTGATACTCTTCATCTTCATTTGACCTTCAAGGAAGTGAGACATCATGGGATCCGTAGCATCAAGTGCCATATAAACTGAATCACCCTTCTCACGAAGTGTCTTAAACCAGTCCATATCTACAGCGGACTGAGTTGCAGGAAGTTCTGTCACCGCCCAACGAGTAACAGAGTCTGATGCAGTAGCTGACGTTCCCTGACGCAAGCAGAGATTCTTACCGCCACCTTCTATATTTGCTAACATTTCGAGCACGTAAGCATTGTTCAACATAGAACTGTTGAGCAACACGCGCTTCTGATTCTTAGAGAGATCGTCATAAGACGTCACGCCCCAAGGATTGTTCTTAAAGAACTCAGCATAAGCCGAGTCGTTCGCAACAAAGAGGGTCTTACTACCCGTCTTAGAAAGCACTTCGGCATACTCCAAATCGTCGATAAGACGCACCACTGTAGTGTAGTTACCACGAGTTTGCAATTCATGGTAAATACTCTGCCCAAGGAACGAGGGAGCTGATTCCTCGTAATCCTTCAGATGGAACTTGTCATCCGCGCAAGAAGTAAAGCCGACAGTAGAAAGCAGCGCAGCATTGAGCAACGCCATTCCCATTTTGCTAAAATGGTTTTTCATACGCATCAAGATAAAAATTATAATGTTGTTATTGTTGTTAAACGCTGTTCCCATAAGGGCACACTGAGTGCATAGTATACGGGAATGAGGCAAATTTAGCAGTTTTTTGCTAATCCACCTTATCATTTTTTAATTTTTTATGATTTGAAGAGCATTTTCACTAATTTCAGACCCTTCATTTGTTAAATTCCTTGCAACACGCGTTAATTTTGTCAGATTTCAGCATTACAGAGCGCAACATTAACAACATAGTGAGGATATTTTAAAACAGACTTTGCATTTTGACTCATTTTTTCATCACAAGCACTAACTTCAAGAATGATATTCAGCAATTTAAAATCCATCGAAGACGAAATTCAAAGCATCGTACTTCTTTAACAAACAAGCAAACCTTATTCAGGTTAAGAAAATCAAGGTAATGATATAGCAGTTTACCCAATATAAAAAGAATCATCATACCCCCCTCGAGGAGGTATGAAATGAAACTTAAGGCCAACTCCTATATCGTTGCCAAAATTTAAACATGAACCCACAAAAGCACCAAGGTCAATAACGCGTTAAGGCAAGGAGAGGAACGAAGGTACACCTGGCAAAATTCAGAAGAAAGAACAGAAGAGCAAAAGAAGAAAAGAGTCTCCCCAGGGAAAGTCTTTCGATTCTTTTGCTCTTCCATTCTGCCCGACTCTTCGGTTATCGCCTGCCGAATCCTTGATAGGTGCCACGCTGGCGCAGGGTCTTTTTTACAAGTTCTACGAACTGATAATTTTTTACGCCCCAATCGGGTGCCAAAAGGAGTTCTTTGGGCGACTGTGAGGTAAAACGCTCCACGGCAATGCGGGTGTCAAGTCGCTCTAAGAAGTCTGCCACGAGCGTTGCATATTCTTCCACCGTGAATAAGCGAAAATCTTCGGGTTGCTCAACAAACTCTTGCGCCATTTTCGTGCCACGAACAATTTGCAACTGATGGAGTTTCAACGTGTCGAGGGGCAGTTGCGAGATGGAGTCTGCCTGTTTCACAATTTCCTCCCAGGGTTCGCCAGGAAGCCCAAGAATGAAGTGCGCACCCACGGGAATATGGCGCTGGGAGGTTCTTCGGATGGCATCTTCTGCCTGTGCAAAAGTGTGTCCGCGATTAATGCGCTTGAGGGTATCATCATTCGTCGTTTCTACGCCATATTCTATTAATACAAAGTGGCGTTTTTGAAGTTCTGCGAAATAGTCAAACAAGGCGTCGGAAACGCAATCGGGTCTTGTGCCTATCACCAGCCCTACGACGTCTTTCACGGCCAACGCCTCCTCATAAAGTTGCTTCAACCGTTCAATTTCTCCATAGGTATTCGTGTATGCTTGGAAGTATGCCAAGTATTTCATTTCAGGATACTTACGAGCGAAGAACGCCTTTCCATCCTCCAGTTGTTCGGTGACGCTTCGTTGCGTGGCGCAGTATTCTGGATTGAAGGTTTGGTTGTTGCAGTAGGTGCAACCGCCTCGCCCGATTTTCCCATCCCGATTGGGGCAGGTAAAACCAGCATGCACGGAGATTTTTTGCACCTTAAAGTCGAAGTGTTTCTTCAGAAATTGCGAGAAATCGGTGTATAAATAAGAGGGGGTGTTCATGCGGGAAAACTGTATTAAAAAAAGTCGTCACTATCTTACTTTTCGTGCGCCTTAAGTTAGACAAAAAGTCCCCTAAAAGTAAGATTATTTTGACACAATTGGAAGGCGGTTTACGCAGGTGATTCCTGCGCGCTTTTTTACGTCTTGCAAAGTTACACCAACCACGCTTATTTCACAACAAAGGTCAAAAAATCTTTTGGAAATCTTGCTGACAACAAAATTTTATCTACCTTTGCAACAATAAATCACGATTTTTCGAGTTGCAGCGGTTTGCAACTCTCTCACTTAAACTTGTTTTGCCTATCGAAAAGACTTTACTCCAAATTTTAAAATAGTAAAGTATGAATACGCTCCATTTGCGCACCGATGAAGAATTGGTGGCGCTTTATGCAAGTGGTACGGACGAGGCGTTCGACGTTCTGCTTGAGCGTTATAAAGATAGGCTCTATTCCTATATTCTTTATAATGTACGCAATACAGATGTTGCTGATGATATTTTTCAGGAAACATTTGTCAAGGTAGTTGTAACCATTCGTGATGGTCGCTACACCGAAAGTGGAAAATTCTTTTCCTGGGTGACACGTATTGCCCACAACCTTGTCATCGACTTTTTCCGTCGTGAGAAGGGAGAAAACACGGTTTCAACGGATGAGACTGATGTGGACATTCTGAACAATGCCAAACTGGCGGAACGCAGTGCTCAGGGAATAATTGACAGCGAGCAAACACTCGTTGACTTACACCTACTTATCCATAACCTTCCTCAGGAACAGCGCGAAGTGGTTCAGATGCACTATTTCCAGGAAATGACCTTCAAAGAAATTGCCGAAGAAAAGGGCATCAGCATCAACACAGCCCTTGGCCGCATGCGCTATGGTATATTGAATATGAGAAAGATGGCGCAACGCTTTGATTTGGGGTTGAATTTGTAATAGAGATTCAATTTTATAGGAACTATAATTACTATAGACTTTATAACAACTATAGTCACTATAAAAATAAAATACCATGGAAGATAAGAAATTCCAAATCCTCAAACGTCAGAGACCTTGGAGAGACGCTTATTATTACCAGAAAACGGAGGTCTTGTACCAACTCACGTTCGTATTCTGCAAGCGATTCCTCAATGCTTACAATGACAGAACCGTAGATCAAATGGTGCAAGCAGCAAGAAGCGGAAAACAGAACATCATCGAAGGTACAGAGGATGGAGTTACTTCCACAGAGATGCATATAAAACTCATGAATGTAGCAAGGAGTTCCATACAAGAACTTCGTGAAGATTATCGGGATTTCTTAACCTCTCGAGAACTCACAATTTGGGACCGCACACACCCTCGCTACGAAAAC
>CALCUV010000046.1 GCA_937906765.1 uncultured Prevotella sp. | reverse complement strand
AAGGTGGAAGCGAATATCCCTGAAGACGACCCCCGCAACCCTGCAACGATTGCCGATAACGTAGGTGATAACGTGGGTGACGTAGCCGGTATGGGCGCTGACCTTTATGAAAGCTATTGCGGTTCTATCTTGGCAACGGCTGCGCTTGGTGCTGCGGCTTATATGGCAAGTGGCAATGTGGACATGCAATACAAGGCGGTGATTGCGCCGATGTTGATTGCGGCGGTGGGTATTGTGCTCTCGTTGGTGGGTATCTTTGCGGTGCGTACGCATGAAGGTGCGAAGATGAAGGACCTCTTGCGCGCCTTGGCAGTAGGTACGAACTTGAGTTCGGTGCTTATTGTGATTGCTTCGTTTGGTGTGCTTTATTTACTCGGTTTGGAAAACTGGTGGCAGATGGGTTGCACCGTAGCAGTTGGACTTGCCGTTGGTATAACTATCGGTCAGGCAACGGAATATTACACTTCACAATCTTACAAACCCACTCAGCGCATTTCTGAAAACGGTTTGACAGGTTCAGCTACCGTAATCATCTCCGGTATTGGCGTGGGTATGCTCTCAACTGCCATTCCCGTGATTGCCGTAGTGATTGGTATCATCGCTTCTTACCTTCTCGCAACAGGAGGTGACATGAGCAACATCTCAATGGGGCTTTACGGTATCGGAACTGCCGCTGTAGGTATGCTTTCTACCTTAGGCATTACCCTTGCTACCGATGCCTACGGACCTATTGCCGACAACGCTGGCGGTAATGCCGAAATGAGCGGACTTGGTGCGGAAGTGCGTAAGCGTACTGACGCCCTCGACTCACTGGGTAACACAACGGCCGCTACAGGCAAGGGCTTTGCCATCGGTTCTGCCGCTTTGACGGGTCTTGCCCTCTTGGCTTCTTACATTGAAGAAGTGCGCATCGGACTTGAACGCATTGGCACTACACAATTAAATATTGACGGCAGAATTGTAGAGTTGCAGCAGGCCACCTTTGCCGACTTCATGCGCTACTATGAAGTAACGTTGATGAACCCCAAGGTGTTGGCAGGTATGTTTATCGGTGCGATGATGTCATTCCTCTTCTGCGGTCTCACGATGAACGCCGTGGGTCGCGCAGCTGCCAAAATGGTGGAAGAAGTACGCCGTCAGTTCCGCACGATTAAGGGTATTCTCACCGGCGATGCCGAACCCGACTACGAACGTTGCGTCATGATTTCCACACGTGCGGCTCAGCAGGAAATGATTGTTCCTTCGCTCATCGCGATTGCCGTGCCCATCTTGACCGGTGTCATCTTCGGCGTATCAGGTGTGCTCGGTTTGCTCATCGGTAGCTTGAGTTCAGGTTTTGTTCTCGCCGTATTCATGGCAAATGCCGGTGGTGCGTGGGACAATGACAAGAAGTATATCGAAGAAGGCAACTTTGGCGGAAAGGGTAGTGATGCCCACAAGGCAACTATCGTAGGCGACACCGTAGGTGACCCCTTCAAAGATACATCTGGTCCTTCGCTCAACATTTTGATTAAGTTGATGAGCATGGTAAGTATTGTGATGGCGGGGCTTACGGTTGCTTGGAGTTTGTTGTAAAAAATAAAACGGTCATACACCCTCTTACATATCCCTGAATCTAACTGAACTTCAAGAAAAATAAGGAGGTGAAAAAGCATATCTGAAATAGTAAAAACTAAGTTACTCATAGTTTAAATTAAGTCTCAAAGAATTTGAATTAAGAGTGACTTAGTTTTGCGCAAATCATAAAGCCTATGAATCCTATGTGAGATTCAAGTTTTCATTCCAAGATTTCGTGAAACTTTTCTTTCTAATTATGAAACTAAAATACATCATGGCCGCCCTTTGTTGCGGTGCGTTGTTGTCATGTTCACAACGCGAACAGGCGAATTACCAAGTGATTCCCCTTCCTCAAGAAATTGACCTGACTGAGGGTAAGAATTTTGTGCTTGATAAGTCGGTGCAAATCATTGTTCCCGAAGGAAATGCACAGATGCAACGCAATGCCCAATTCCTTTCTGAATACGTGAAGGAGGCAACTGGCATGGAGTTGACCATTACGACAGACGAAACCGTTTCGCCCGCCATACGCTTGGCGCTCGGAGTGGATAATGAGAATAAGGAAGCCTATTTGATGACCGTCGAAGAAGGATTGGTGACCATTACTGGCGCCTCTGAAGCAGGCGTTTTCTATGGCATCCAAACACTTCGCAAATCGTTGCCAAAGGGAGTTGCCGAAGCAGTAGAACTTCCCGCGGTAAACATCTATGATTACCCTCGCTTCTCTTACCGTGGCGCACACTTTGACGTGTCACGCCACTTCTTCCCTGTAGATTCCGTAAAGCGCTTCATTGACATGCTTGCGCTTCACAACATCAATCGCTTCCACTGGCACCTTACGGATGACCAAGGTTGGCGTATCGAAATTAAGAAGTTCCCTGAGTTGACAAAGGTGGCGGCTTACCGTCCTGAAACCGTGATTGGCAGAAACAGTGGCGAATATGACGGCACTCCTCACTCCGGTCACTACACACAGGATGAAGCACGTGAGATTGTGGCGTATGCCGCTGAGCGTCACATCACCGTAATTCCCGAAATCGACCTTCCAGGGCACATGCAGGCGGCACTCACTGCCTATCCCCACCTCGGATGTACGGGTGGTCCGTATGAAGTTTGGAAAATGTGGGGCGTATCTGAAAACGTGCTCTGTGCGGGTAACGATGAAACCCTCCGCTTTATCGAAGATGTGTTCACGGAAATCATTGACATCTTCCCCTCTGAGTATATCCACGTAGGGGGTGACGAATGTCCAAAAGTGCGTTGGGAAAAATGTCCCAAGTGTCAAGCACGCATTAAGGCGTTGGGTATTAAGAGCGATGACAAGCACTCTAAGGAAGAATACCTCCAAAGTTTCGTTATCAACCATGCCGAAAAGTTCCTTAACAGCAAGGGACGCCAGATTATTGGTTGGGATGAAATTCTTGAAGGTGGTTTGGCACCCAATGCAACGGTGCATGCATGGCGCGGATTCGGCGAAGCCATTGAAGCAGCTCGCCAAGGGCACGACGTAATTATGTCGCCCACGACATTCATGTACTTCGACTATTATCAAACCAAGGATACCGAGGGCGAACCTCTCGCAATCGGTGGTTACCTTCCCTTGGAAAAGGTGTATGAACTCGAACCCGTTCCTGAAGTGTTGACAGCCGAAGAAGCAAAGCACATTATCGGTGCACAGGCTAACCTTTGGACAGAATACATCCCCACTTACAGCCACGTGGAATACATGGAACTTCCCCGCATGGCGGCTCTCGCAGAAGTGCAATGGACAATGCCAGATTTGAAGAACTATGAAAACTTCCTCCAGCGCATTCCACAGATGGTGAAAACCTATGACATGAAGGGATATAACTATGCGACACACGTGTTTGACGTAACCGCCACGTTTAATCCTGACACGGTAAAAAATGCCTTGATGATTACGCTCAAGACAATTGACAACGCAGACGTTCACTATACCCTTGACGGTACAGAACCTACTTCCGCGTCTCCGCTTTATAAGGAACCCATCGCCATTACGGATTCTTGCACCTTTAAGGCGCGTGCCGTTCGTGGAGAAAAGTTAGGTCGTGTGATTAGTGAGAAGGTAAAGTTTAATAAGGCAAGTATGAAACCCATCACTATGCTGAAGCCTATCAACAAGCAATATGAATATGGTGGCGCTCCCACATTGGTGGATGGTCTTAAAGGTAATGGTAATTACAAGACCGGACGTTGGATTGCTTTTTACCGTAATGACATGGAGGCAGTGATTGACCTTCAAAAGGAAATGGAGATTAGCAAGGTGGGCATCAGCACTTGTGTGGAAAAGGGTGACTGGGTGTTTGACGTACGTCACTTTGCCGTGGAGGTTTCCTCAGATGGTAAGAACTTTACGGAAGTGGCAACTGGCGATTTCCCTGTTTTGACGCTCGAAAACGCCAACGGTATTTACGATCACGAGATGAATTTCACGCCTGTCACTACGCGTTACGTCAAGGTTATTGCTGCTCCCGAACATTCGCTTCCCGAATGGCACGGAGGTAAGGGGCATCCCGCCTTTCTCTTCATTGACGAAATCGAAATTCAATAAAAAGCACGTTTTCTATACGCTGAGTGTGTGAAATATTACACTCTCGGCTCCTTATGAAAATTTAAAATAATTCTAAATATGAAAAAAAGTATTTTTAGTCTCCTATCTTTCGCCCTCTGTTCGCTTTTTGCGCTTCCCTCAGTAGCGCAAGATGAAACCGTAGTAACCTTGGCGGGCAATGCTTACATAACAGAAGGAAAGGCATACATTGATGAGGGTCGCAATGCCATTCGCAATTGGGACAATGCTGAAACTGTTGTGAGTTTTTACTTTAAAGCAGAAAAAGCGGGTAAGATAAACCTTACGCTTAAAGCAAAGGGGCATTCGCAAATCGAAGTTTCTTTGTTGGGCAAAACAAAGAAGGTGAAACTCGATAGTGATGAACTTACCGATGTCAAGGTGGGTACGTTCAAGGTGAAGCAGGCGCAATATGTTAAGGTGGATATTCGTGGTAAGAAGATTCTTAAGGGCGAAAAGTTCGGTAACGTTGCTGCGCTTCTCGTAGGTGGTGAAGTGGGTCCCGTAGTTTGTGTGAACGAAAAGTTCAGTACGCACTTCGGTCGCCGT